>DATCBN010000045.1 GCA_036511855.1 Candidatus Eremiobacteraceae bacterium
TGCGCGCCGACACCCGCCGCCGGCTCCGCGAAGAGCGCGATCTCGCGACGACGCCGGTCGAAACCGGGCTAGATCCATCGGACGTCGTCACTGCCGACGAGACAGCGGCATCGGTTCGCGCCGCGCTCGACGATTTGCCGCAAGAACAACGAGACGTCATCCGTCTCGCATACTTCGACCGGCTGACGCTGGCCCAAGTGGCCGAACGTACCGGCGCGCCGCTCGGCACGGTCAAACGGCGCTCGCAGATGGCGCTGCAACGTCTCGCACGACTCATGAATAACGGTGGAGCATGATGCAACATTCATTCGATGACATCCAAGAGTACGCTTTCGGCGAACTCGCGCCGGAGCGCGCGCAGGCGCTTCTCGATCACGCCGATCAGTGCCAGACCTGTGCGGTGCTCGTCGCCGAGGCCGTGCAAGGCGTCGCCGCGCTCGAATCCGACACGCCGGCGCGCGAAAGCGCAACGCCGCTGCGGACCGTCGCGGGGCCGGCGCCGATCGCAACCCTCAAGCCCGGCCGCGGCCGCGCTTGGCCCGCCCTCGCCGGTCTCGCCACCGCAGCCTGTCTCGGCTTGTTCGCCTGGAATATGCAACTTCGAACGGCCGTTTCGCCGCTCGCGCCAACGCCGGTGGAAGCCCTCGTGCATTCGCACTTCGTGCATCATCCGCTCACCGGCGCCGCCGGATCGGGAAATGCAAAGGCCATCTACGCCGCCGATGGATCGTGGGTCTTCATCGTCGCCGATCAGCTTGCGGCGGAGAATCAATTCGACGTCTGGGAAAAACGCGACGGTCACCAAGTCCGGCTCGGCACCTTCACGGCCGACTATTCCGGCGAAGGCACCGCGTACTTCAAAGTGCCGGCCGGAAAACCTGAAGGCTTTGATGTCGTCGCAGCAGGTCACGACCCGGCGGCCGATTTGTCGTCGCTGCACTGGCCCTAGGGGCAGGACGCGGACTCCGGACTAAGAAGGCACGCTGCACCGGAGGTACGCAAAATGCGCCCACACGCAGCAGTCGCGTCTATTCTTGTTTCCATCGCAATCATCGGCCTAGCCTCATCGGTCTCGGCAGCGGACGACGCGTCGCCCGCACCGTCCCCTTCACCCAGCAGCGGACCATTCGATCAACTCAAGTGGCGCTCGGTCGGACCAGCCGCGTCGGGCGGCCGCGTTTCGGCCGTCGTCGGGAGCGCGAACGATCCGTTCCTCTACTATCTAGGCGCTGCGGACGGCGGAGTTTGGAAGAGCTCGAACGGCGGCGCCACGTGGGCGCCGGTGTTCGACAAGGAAGGGATCGCCGCGATCGGAGCGATCGCCATCGCTCCATCGGACGACAAGACCGTGTGGGTGGGAACGGGTGAGACGAATCCGCGAAACGACGTCTCGTACGGGAATGGCGTCTACAAGTCGACCGACGCCGGCAAGACGTGGCAGCATCTCGGCCTCGACGCGACGCGTCAGATCTCGAGCATCGTGATCGATCCGGCAAATCCGGATCACGTCTTAGTGGGCGCACTCGGCGACCTATTCCGCGATACGCCGGATCGCGGAGTCTACGAAACCTCCGATGGCGGCAAGACATGGAAGCAGACGCTCAACGTCGGATTGCAAAGCGGCATATCGGACCTTGCCATGGATCCGAAGAATCCGGCGATCGTCTACGCCGGCGTCTGGCAATTCCGGCGCGTGCCGTGGACGTTTTCAAGCGGCGGCCCCGACGACGGCCTCTATAAGTCTGTCGACGGCGGCGCCACCTGGACCAAGCAGGCCGGCCACGGCCTTCCTTCCGGCGACACCGGCCGCATCGCGCTTGCGATCGCGCCGAGCAATCCCGCCCGCGTGTACGCGCTGATCCAGTCGACCGAAGGCTTCTTGTGGCGTTCGGACGATTCGGGCTCGACGTGGACCATGGTCAACGATAACACGCTGATCGATCAGCGCCCATTTTATTTCAGCCATATCGCCGTCGACCCGAGCAACGCCGATCGAGTCTATTCGGTGTCCGAAATGGCGGCGCAAAGCACGGACGCAGGCAAGACCTTTAAGACCATAGCCGACGACGTGCACGTGGATTATCATGCGATATGGATAGCGCCCAACAATCCGAAACGCATCATGCTCGGCGAAGATGGCGGCTTCGCGCTTTCGGTCGACGGTGGCGATTCATGGTCGTACTCGCGCAATCTCGCCATCGGTCAGATCTATCATGTCGGACTCGATAACGCCACGCCGTACAATATCTGCGCCGGATTCCAGGACAACAACGGCTGGTGTTGGCCGTCCAATAGCCTCGACCGCAGCGGCGTCACCAACGCATACGCCCAACCGGTCATCGGCGGTGACGGCGAATGGGCGGTGCCGGATCCGGCAAATCCAAATCTCGTCTGGGCCGATCTCGAAGACGGCGTCGTCCACGTCTTCAATCGCACCACGCGCGAGAGCTACGACGTCGAACCGGCTCCTGGGGCGTTTGGCACGTTCGATTACGGCAAAGCTCGCTATCGCTTCAATTGGGATTCGCCGATCGCGTTTGCGCCATGGGACCCGCACACCGTCTGGTACGGCGGCGACGTCGTCTTCCAATCGCACGACGAAGGCCGTCATTGGACGCCGATCAGTCCCGATCTCACGCTTAACGACAAGTCGCATCAAGTGATACCCGGCGGACCGATCTCAAAGGATGTATCCGGCGCCGAGTACTTCGACACGATTCTCGACATCGAGGGTTCTGCGGTCGCGCGCGGCGAGATATGGGTGGGCACCGATGACGGTCATATCCAGTTGACGCGCGACGGAGGCGCGCATTGGTCCAACGTCAGTCCCCGCAACGTCGGGGCACTCGGCCGGGTGGAGACGGTCGCTCCGTCTACATTCGCCGCCGGCACGGCTTTTGCGATCGTAGATCGGCACTTCTCAGGCGATACGGCTCCATACGCCTTCAGTACGACGGATTTCGGCAAATCATGGACGTCTATCGCGAGCGATCTGCCGCCGGATCAGTTCGCGCGCACCGTGCGTCAGGATCCCGTCGATCCGAACATCCTCTATGCCGGCACCGAGCTCGGTGTCTGGATCTCGTACAACGGCGGTAAGCATTGGCAATCGTTGCAATTGAATTTGCCGCCGGCTTCGGTGCAAGACATCCGCTTTCAGACGCGCGATGGCGCGATCGTCATCGGCACGCACGGCCGCTCGGCCTGGGTGCTCGACGATGCGCGGCCGCTGCAGCAATTCAACGCCGCCGTACAGGCAGGCGAGTATGTCTTCGCGCCTCGGCCCACGATCGCGTTTCAACGCGGTGGCTCGCTCGAGGGCCTCTACACCGAATACAGCGCCGCCAATCCGCCGGCTGGAGCGGTGATCTACTTCTATCAGGCAAAGCCGGCGAAAGCGTCGCCGGTCATCGACATACTCGACGCGCGCGGAAGGCTCATCCGCCACGTCGCGGGCACGCACCCCGTCGGCGATACGGACAAGACCGAACCCGACGTCACGAATTTCGCCGGCTACAATAGCTACGTCTGGAACCTGCAGCAAGATCCGCCGCCGGCGTGGACAACAGCGCCGTCCAAAGATGAGCGTCGCGAGACGACGGGCGTCTCCGTCGTACCGGGCGATTACACCGTACGAGTCCGCTTCGCGGACCGCACGATCTCGAAGGCGTTCGTGGTGAAGCCGGATGCACGCTTGTCATGGACGCAAGCCGACTACCAGAAGCGTCACGATTTCATCGAATCGGTCTACGCGATGTACGGCTCGGTCAACGTCGCGCTGGATCGTCTCGACGATACGGAGAAGCGGCTCGACGCGACGATAGCCTCGCAGACCAAGAGCGGCGCGCCGGCGGCGGACATCGCGAAAATTCAAGCTGTGGCGGATGCGGGCACGGCGCTCGAGAGCCGTCTCAGCGCGGGATTCAAAAACGATGAAGACTCCATCAACCGGCCGGGCGCCATGCGCGAGGATATCCAAGGCCTTTTGTTCGGTGTGTTCGGGTCGCAAGGACCGCCGATATCCACCCACTATGCGCTCGCTGCGGTCGTGCGCAAGCGATACGAGAAGCTGATGGATGAAGATCGCGTATGGACTGCGTCGGCCGCCGCCGTGCACTGAGGAGTTCGCAGAGTGTACCTAATAATTTAGTTGACACGAATGGCCGCTGAGTGATAAAGTACCCCTATCACCTAATTACTTAGGTATGGAGGCACGAGTGGCACGTCCCAAATCCGCCGTCCTGACTGAAGTTGAGCAGCAACTCATGGAAATCGTCTGGGCGAAACAGCAGGCAACGGTAGCAGATGTCGTCGAGGCGCTGCCGAAATCGCGCCCGCTCGCCTTCAATACAGTGCAAACCACTCTGCGAATCTTGGAAGACAAAGGCTACTTGAGCCACACCACTGCGGGTCGGGCGTTTGTCTATGCGGCGGCGGTCGCCCGCGAAGAGGCCTCGAGAACCGCGCTGCGACATCTTCTTGGCAGATTTTTCGATGACTCCGCGGAATTGCTCGCGCAAAGCCTGATCCAAAACGACAGCCTCTCAAAAGCCGAACTGCTGCGCATAGAAACCCTGGTCGCCGAAGCGAGGAAGAGAGCATGATCACTCAAGCCGTCGGTGCCCTTTTCAACGCCTGCTGGCAGGGTCTCGCGCTCGTCGCCGTCACATCGATGGCGCTCCGCTTCTTCCCCCGTTCAAGCGCCTCCACGAGATACGCGGTATGGTTCGCGGCGCTCATCGCGGTCGCCGCATTGCCGGCGATCGACTTCGGTCTTGCGCGTGCATCGGTGACACAGCCGATCGCGGTCCCATCGCCGGTTCATTTCAATGTCGTACAGACGGGAACCGTCACGTATCCGCGTGCGACCGAGCATGCCGCAGTCTCTCGCGCGTCCGCCGTCACGCTTCCGACGACCACGATCGGCTACGCCGTTGAAGCCGCACCCGACCGACTCGCACAAATACGCACGCTCGCCGCCGGAATCGCCGCTTCGATCGGCGCCGCGTTGAGCCGTGTTGCGGTGCCGCTTCTTCTGACCTGGATCGGCTTTACCGCGGTGATGCTTTACCGCCTTGTGATCGCATACGTGCGGCTGCGGCGCGTAAAGCGTGGGCTCGTGCCCATGGACGACGCAATGGTCGATCACCTCATCGCGAATTCGGCCAGGCCGGTCGTGGTCGGGATCGCCACCGACCTCACGATGCCGTGCGTGCTGGGTTTTGCAAGACCCGCCATCGCACTGCCGGCAACGCTGGCCGCCGAACTCACGACAGACGATCTCCAGCGCATCGTGCGCCACGAGCACGCGCATGTGCGCCGCTGGGACGACGTCGCCAACGCCATGCAGCTCGTCGTGCAAGCAATCATGTGCCTCAACCCGGCCGTGCATCTCATCGGCCGCAGCCTCAACGTCGAACGGGAGATCGCGTGCGACGATTTTGCGGTCGAGCCGCTCGCGGAGCGAGTCCAATACGCGAAATGCCTCACGCACATCGCGGTCAACGGCTTCGGCCGCGGGCGCGCACTGCCGGCGCCGGGCTTCTTCTTCAACAGAAAGCAACTGCTCGTGCGCGTCGAGCGCCTGCTCGAACACGGACACAACGGCTCCACGACCATCGGAACCACGGTGCGCTACGCACTTGTCGGTCTCGCGATCGTGGCCATCGCGGTGGCGCGCGTGCAATTGCCGGTCATCGCGGCTACGCCGCTCCCCGCGCACTCGGTGCCGGGTGTGGCTTCGCATGTGAGTCCGGTAAGCAACGCCAACGCCATCGACCATGTAGGGCCGACCCAGATCCATGTGGGACCGGACCAATCCCATGTGGGGCCGACCCTTGTGGGCGGCCAAGCCCGGCATGAACACCAGCTCGCCAGACTAGCACTTCCTGTTGCGCGCGCGCTCAAACCGGCTGCCGTAGACCTGCATGTCGGTGTGAAGGCCATGCTCGGCACACCCATTCAAAGCGTCGAACATTCCATGACGGAGCTTCATCTGAAGCTCAAACAGAAGACGTTCATGCATGCGTTCACAAATATGGTCGCTTCCGCTGCCGCGGGCGGATCGACGGCACCCGTCGCTCCGGCCGCTCCCGCCGCTCCCACGTCGAATGCGGTTCCGGCAATAGCGCCGGCCGCATTCAAGAGCCGCTCTGGATCATCCGGCGGCGACTTCCTCGACGCGCTCGCTTCGGCGGGATACAAGAATCTTTCGGTCGACGATCTCGTGCAACTCAAGAATGTCGGCGTCGACGGCGAACTGATCGACGCGGCTGTCCGCTACAGCGGCTCAAGGCCCAGCGTTGAATCCCTCGTACGAATGGCGTCGGTCGGCGTTGACGGAGATTTTCTCAATCGCCTGCAGTCGAGCGGCTACCCGCGCATCAGTCTCGAGGACGTGATCCGCATGCGCTCGATCGGCGTCGACCCGGAATACATCCGCGAAATGAATGCGGCGCTGCACTCGAAGTCTTCGATCGAACAACTCACCCAGATGCGGGCTCTCGGCGTGGATGCCGATTACGTCCGGTCGTTCGCAAAGCTTGGCTATGACAAACTCTCGCCGAACGACCTCGTGCGCCTGCGCGCGGTCGGCGTTGATGCGAGTTACGTGCGCATGCTGCGCAGCAAAGGAATCGGCGGGAGCGGTCTCTCGGTCGACGATCTCATCCGAATGAAATCCGTAGGAGTGGAGTAACCAAAAATGAACGATCTTCGTGTCCGCCGGCGACGGCGGCTGGTTCAGTGCGCGTTCGCGGCGGTCTTGTTGACAGCGCTCGCAGCCCCCGTTAACGCGTCGTCGGATGACGGACTCCCGAACAACGGTCAATGGTTGATCGACTCATCGCGCTCGAGCGCTTCCGTGGAGTTCACGTTGCGCGCCAGTTCTTCAAGCGCTTCGCATCACGATGACTACGAATCGTCGCAGCCGATGCGGCTCGACGCCCTCACCGGGCTTGCCGCCGCTCAACTCAATTCGGGCGGTTCGCACGTTTCGTTCCGGTTGATCCGCGACGCCGGCACGTTCACGTGCGACGGGTGGGTCGCACATCAAAAAGGCGGCGGTACGTTTGAGTTCGCAGCCAGCTCGTCATTCGCAGCCGGTCTCGCAAAACGCGGGATCGATGCGCCTTCGGGCGATCAGTCGTTGCGGCTGGCGCTCGGCGACATCGGCCTAGCCTATGTCGACGAGCTGAAAGCAGACGGCTACGCTCGTCCGAGCATCGACGATCTTGTGCGCATGGGCGAACACGGCGTCACGACTTCCTTCTTGAAAGACATGGCGGGTTTCGGCTATCGCTTGCAAAACGTCGGCGCTCTCGTGCGGCTTCGCGATCACGGAGTGGACGGCGATTACCTCCGCGCTCTCGCGGCGCTCGGCTACAAAAACATCTCTGCCGAAGACGCCATTCGCACTCGCGACCATGGCGTCGACGCAGGCTTCATCCGCGGAATGCAAAAAGACGGTTACGCGGGCCTTTCGATCGACGATCTCGTGCGGCTTCGCGATCACGGCGTCGACACCGATTTCGTGGACGAGATGCGCAGCGCAGGCTATTCAAATATCTCGGCCGACGATCTCGTCCGGTTGCGCGACCATGGCGTCGACGGGGCGTACGTGAAGAAGCTCGCCTCGCACGGTTACGCTCACCTGACGGTGGCCGATCTTATCCGCCTGCGCGACAGCGGCATCTAGCGCGCCGTCGTCAGCCGGCCCAATAACAGAGACCGCGGAGCACTGCTCCGCGGTCTCTGTTATTTGCGCGCCGGTCTTGGCGAGTTACTTCAGAAGCAGCGTGTCCAGCAACTGAAGCTGCACTGTCGATCCGGCCGCAACGTCGAGATTCTGCTTGCTATTCGAGGTCAGCAAGTAGCCGCCCGCTGCGCCGACGAGGCCGCCGACGCCTTTGCTCGTCCCGATCGCCTTGCCGATCCAATTGCCGATCAGCATGCCGCCAAGCGTGCCCGCAGCCTCGTTCGTGATGTTGTTTTTCTGGCTGACGTTGATCTTCACGATCTTGGCCGTGATCGGCTGTTGAAGTTGCGTGCCCGCGAGTTGAATGCTGGTGACCGTCAGTTCGATGCTCGCAGTTCGGCCTTGGCTCGCCGACTGCACCGCGAGGACGCTGCCGAACAATGTTGCGCCGGCCAATAAGGCGCCGTTGGTCGGGAATGGCCCCTTTACTGCCAACTTGATCGGTTGACCCGCATACGCCGACTTCGTGTTCGCGTCCGTCAGGAGCGTGGCGTTGATGCTCGATCCGTTCGGAATCGGCGGCTTCGCAGCGGCGATGTTGATCGCGCCGGTGTTCTGATTATAGTCGACCTCGGCGCCCAGCGCCTCGGAGACGAAGCGAAGCGGAACCATGGTCGTGGCGCCGACGATGTAGGGAGCGGCGTCGAGATAGGTGGCTTGGCCGTTGACGATTGCCTGATTCGACCCGATCTTCACCTGCACGGTCTTGTCGCCCGAGGTGGCATTGATAGTGCCGTTGTCGTACGCGACGCCGGCTCCCAAACTTTCGAAGATGTTGCGCAAGGGCACGAACACTCGTCCGCCTTTTTCGACGGCGGGCTGGGTGAGCGACACAGTTTGACCATTGACCAGCACGCTGAATCCGGCAGCGCTTGCCGGCTGTGCGCTGAGGATCAATCCGGTCAGCAAAGCTAGCGTGCCGCCGACGATGGGGAAGTTCGCGCGCGATGTGGTGTTCTGAAACATTGGTTCTCCTAGTATCGTTGGTGGTTGCCGCGGCGGCTCTGCGCCATAGTCGACGACAACACTAAAGTCAACGTCATCCGGCATGGCAAAGTTCCGCGTCCCGAAACACCGCGCGGAATCATGCCTCGCGCGGATCGGTCTACAGTGAGTTATCGGATGATGTACGACATTCCGGTGGCGTGAATCGAGTTACTGCGAACTAGCATCTGGGCGGAGCGCTCTTCAGTCGTCGACCAAGCCCTCGCCTGACGATTGTTTACTACGGTCCGATGCGACCGGCGGTCGAAGCGTCGCACGATTTGATCGCGACCGGCGATTCGACATCGCTTTGCGCGAGCCAGCAATCGCCAAGGATCGAACAATAGCAGACGTGTAGGCGCACGCGCTTTTGCAGCGCCGCTGCCTCTTGCGCGAACTGAAGCGAACGCACGCGTGCGATCCTAACGGATTCCGCCGCTCTCAACACGTCGCCCGGTCCCATCGAGCTCAAGGTGACGTTGTCGTTATGGCCGGCGCGGTATCCAAGCTCGCGCAATCCGGCCGCGAGCGACGGCTGCGGTTTTCCATCGATGAGGAGGATCGCACTGCGGATGAGCGCGGGGCCGGCGCCCACGTTTTGCACATCCAGCTCGAGCGTTGTGTTGCTCGACGTGGATTGGAACGAGATGTACGGCCAGACGGCGACGCTGAGTTGGCTCGAAAGGATTTTACCCTGATAGATCACTGCCGCTGCGGTCAGCGTGCTCACGAGCAGCGCGCACAGCGCGATGATCAGATCGGTGCGTAGTGCCGATTTCAGTCTAGCGATACGCTTCTTGTATCCCCGCAAAGCGTGCGTCGGGCGTTTCGATATCCAACCCGGCGATGGCCGGCGAATCCTTGATGGTGAGCGATTCGAGCGTCGGCCGTATCTCGGTGTAGATGATGCCGAGCGGGATCTTGCCCGGCTGCATGAGCACGTCGAACGCCTGCGCGCGGTTGTGCGGATCGTAGTCCGGAAGATCGCTGAGATGGTACACGTTTTCTTTGAACCACTTGTACGTGTTGATCTTGTTGAAGGTCACGCACGGCGACATCACTTCGACGATGGCAAAGCCCGGGTGGGCTATGGCGGCTTTCATCATCTCCGTCATGGCTTTGGGTTCGGAGGAAAAACCGCGGGCGATGAACGTTCCGCCGGCCGCTAACGCGACGGCCAATCCGTTGAGCGGTTCGTCGGGATTGCCGCCCGGCGACGTGCCGGTGACGTAGCCGAGCGAAGATGTGGGCGACGATTGGCCCTTGGTCAAGCCGTACGTCTGGTTGTCCATGACGATATAGGTCACGTCGGGATTGCGCCGGACTGCGTGCATGAAGTGGCCCGCACCGATGGCGTAGCCATCGCCGTCGCCGCCGGCCGCGATCACGGTCAGGTCTCTATTCGCCAATTTGACTGCGGTCGCCACCGGCAACGCGCGCCCGTGCACTCCGTGAAACGCATACGAGTGGAAGTAACCTGAGATCTTGCCGGAGCAGCCGATCCCTGAGATGAAGGCGGTGTCCTTGGGCTGCAGCCCCATATCCGCCGCAGCCTGCTTCAACGAGGCGATGACGCCGAAGTCGCCGCAGCCCGGGCACCACCACGACGGCGTGGTGGTGGCGAAATCTTTCGCGGTGAGTGTTGTCGCCATTTCGAATCAGACTCCCACGGGCCGGGGTGCGGCCGCGCCGGCCACGACGGACGTGATCGCATCCATGATCTCGATCGGCCGGAACGGCTTGCCGTTGTACTTCAGCACCGTGTGCATGTTCGGCAATGGCCCGACCACGTAACGGATCAGGCGGTCCAACTGCCCGGTGAAATTGTTCTCCACCACGAAGATGTGATACGCATCTTGGATGAAGTCGCGCACTTCATCTTCCGGGAACGGCCACAAGGTGCGCAACTGCATGAAACGCGTCGGTGTTCCGGCGGCGGCGAGCCGTTCTTGGGCTTCGGCTATCGGACCGCGATTCGATCCGTAGCCGATGATGGCGACGCGGGCCGATCGATCGCCGAGGATGTTCGCCTTCGGCAATTCCGGCCGCATCGATATGAGTTTTTGCATCCGCTTGTCCATCATCTTCGTGCGGTTGCCCGCATCTTCGGTGATGACGCCATGATCGTTGTGCTCGGAGCCGGCCGCTAGATACATGCCGCCCTCGGTCCCGGGCACCGCGCGCGGAGACACGCCGTCGTCGGTGAACGCAAACCGCCGGTACTCGCCGAACTTCAAGTTGCCGTTGCGCTCGAGCTTGCCCCGGTCCACGGTGACCGCCGTGACGTCCAGTGAGGGCAGGGTGGCCTTGCTCTGACACAGCGCCTGCTCGGAGAGAACGAACACCGGCAGTTGATACTTCTCCGCGATATTGAAGGCGATTGCGGTGAGATAGAACGATTCTTCGACCGTGCCCGGCGCGATGACGACGCGCGGGATCTCGCCATGACCCGAAAAAATGAGATGGTTGAGATTGCTCTGCTCGGTCTTGGTAGGCATGCCGGTGGAGGGCCCGGCACGCGCGCATTCGATCACCACGACCGGGATCTCCAGCACGCCCGCGAGACCGATGGCTTCCGTCATCAGCGCTTGGCCCGGCCCCGAAGTGGACGTCATGGCCCGCACGCCGGCGAAGCTCGCGCCGATGACCATGTTGATGGCTGAGAGTTCGTCCTCGGCCTGCACCACGACGCCGCCGTACTTTGGCGCGTACTTGGCCATCCATTCCAGCACGTCTGTCGCGGGGGTGATGGGATAGCCGGCCATGAACCGGCAGCCCGCCACGAGCGCGCCGTAGGCGATCGCGTCGTTGCCCATCATGATGAGCCGGTCCCCGTCAACGGCCTTGGTCAAACCGTATCCGCTAGGCCGATCGAAATGATCGTCGACATATTTTTCGCCGGCCTTTATCGCCCTGATGTTGAGATCGACGACCTTCTCACCTTTACGCTGGTAGACCGAGGTGACGTCACCGAGGACGGTCTCCGCATCCATGCCGATAAGCCGGCTCAGCACGCCAAGCGACACGGTGTTGCGGACCAGTTCAAGCCCGATCTCTTCCTTAGCGATCTTCGCCAGCGGCACTTCGTAGAAATGCACGTCGGGCCGCCGCACTGCGTCCGTCAACTTGTCATGGGTGTTGTCGAAGATGATAAATCCGCCGGGGCGAATCTCGTGTATGTGCTTTTCGATGGCCTCGAGATCGAACGCCACGAGGCCATCGACGAAATCGGCCATGCCGTAGTTTTGTTTCTCACCCGCTCGGATCACGTAGTTCGTGTGGCCGCCGCGGATGCGTGACGGGAAGTCCTTATATGTGTAGACTTCGAGGCCCATGTGTTTGAACACACCGGCGATCAGATCGCCTGTGGTGAGACTGCCGTCGCCGGCCTGTCCGCCGAACATCACTTCGACGTTGTTGAGGATCATCGTGACCCCTTTCGCTTAGGGTATGGGGTTAGAGGGTATCGCGATGCTGCCCTGCGGAAGCGGTCAGTCGCCGCTCCGGTCGAACAGGCTTATCTGTTTCGCACCCGCGGCGGCGAGCGCTGCGACTTTTGTCCCCACAAGTCGCACTCGCGCATTCTTAAGTCCCGCCCGCCGCACGCAAAACGCAGCGGCCGCCGCGATGATCCGCGCGTCGTCGGTCGGTTCCGACAGCGTTGTCTGGCGGCCGTGCGCCGTGAAGTTTGCCAATTTCACCTTGACACCCACGGTCAACGCGCGCAAACCGCGCCGGCGGAGACGTTCCGACAATTCAGCGGCCTGCGCGCGTACCGCTAGAACGAGAGCGCGGACGTCGGTCACATCGTGTTCGAACGTCTCTTCACTTGAGATCGAGTGCACGGAGTGTTCGTCGGACACGCGGCGTCTATCGATGCCGCGGGCGAGGTCGCGCATTTCGTGGCCGTAGCGTCCGAACAAGGCGAACGACCGCTCGTCATCGAGGACTGCGAGTTGGCCGATGCGTTCGATGCCGGCCGCGCGCAGTCGCGCTTCGGTCTTCGGACCGACCCCCCACAGACGCCCAACGGGTTTCTGCGCGAGATACTCCGCTTCGGTCCCGGGCACGACGCAGACGAGCCCATCGGGTTTGCCGTCGTCGCTGGCTATCTTCGCGACGATTTTGGCGGCCGCGATGCCGACCGAGATCGTCAACGCGGTCGCGGCTCGCACCGCCGCTTTGATTCGCACGGCCGTGTTCCGCGCCTCGTCGAGCTCCACCGGACCTAGATCGCAGAAAGCTTCGTCGAGCGAAAGACCCTCGACAACCGTGGCCTCGGCCCGCAACACGCCGAACATCGCGCGGCTCGCGTCGCGATATTTGGAAAAATCCGGCGGCACGACCACCAACTGCGGACATTTTTGCAGCGCCATGAAAAGCGGCATCGCGCTGCGCACGCCGAACGGACGCGCCTCGTACGATGCGGTCAACACGACAGCGCGCCGGCTGCGCCCGCTGACGACCAGTGGCTTGCCACGAAGCGCCGGATCGTCGCGTTGGGCGACGGCCGCGTAGAACGCATCGAGGTCTGCATGCAAGATCATGCAGTAGGAGGGCAAGCATCGCTTGCCCCATTTGATTTTTTGAGGAGGGCAACTGTACTAGGGCAAGCATCGCTTGCCCATCCCGTTCTCATTCTCGATCGATCCCGCGCGCCGTGTCCAGATACACAGCATACGCCCCAAGCCAATGGGTCGTCTCGTATCCATTCCATTCAAGCGAGTCTAGTCCGGCTCGACGGTGCTCAAGCGCCAGCTTTCGCAAGCTCTTTATGCGATCGTCGCCGTCCGGCAGACCCGCCGCTATCCCGTTGAGCATCCACGCGCGGCTCAAGTTCAAGCCGGCGTAATGCGCGAGCTGGCCATCGTGCGGATCGGTTACCGCGACCGGCCGCATCGTCAGCCGGCCTGGGAGAAAGCGCGTGAGCCACTTGGCAAAGCGTCGCGGCGCGAACACGCGTCGCATCAGGTCCGACTCTGCCAAACATGGCGAAAGAAAATCGTGCCCGGATGGTTCGTACGCGATGGGCCCATCTTGGTCGCGAGCATAAAATCGGCGCGCGCACTTCACGAGCAATCCGGTAAAATCTCGATCTCCCCCGCTGCGCGCGTAGTCTAGAGCAATGCCCATCGCGAACGCGGTTTGCGAATGCACGCCGGAGCGAATCGGATGGGACAACTTCGGAAGCCACGCGCATAGCGACGAAATCGCAGCTTTTTGGAGCGGACGCAGCGCACTATAAAGGCGCCGGCCCAACGGCGTGTCCCACGAGCGCAATTCCGCGCTGAGCTGGAGAACCCACGCCAGTCCGTACGGCCGCTCGAAACTGGCTCGCTCCGCAACTGAGAAGTATTCAGCTTCGCGTCGCATCCTTGCTGGCTGTATATGGATGGATAACACGCGTTCTATGCGTTTGACCAGCGGGATAAGTGGGTAGAGCCGGGCGATCCGCACGAGGACCCAGTGATTTTCCACCGCCGAGTGCCAGTCGAAGCAGCCGTAAAACGCCGGATGCAAGTCACGATGCGCATGTGCGTCACGTCGAGACTTCACAATGTGCGCGGAACCGACCGGATAGTCGCGCACAACGCAAGCGAGGGCTAGTCGTGCACTTCGTAATATCGTTGCGTCTTTCGTCGTTGCTACAGTCATCGTCCACGCTCAGCCCGGCAGGCAAACGAACCGATAGTAA
>DATCBN010000046.1 GCA_036511855.1 Candidatus Eremiobacteraceae bacterium
CTCGCGCGCATGCGTACGATTTCTACCGATGCCGCTCCGAACCCCGTAGCGGCTTACTCACAAGGCACGGAAGCCGGGGGCGTCGTCTACACCGCCGGTCAACTCGGGTTTGTACCGAATTCGGGCACGATCCCGAACGGCATTGAAGCGCAAACGCTCGCAGCGCTCACGAACGTGCGCACGATCATCGAAGCGGCAGGACTGCGCGTCTCGGACATCGTGAAGGTGACCGTATTCCTCACCGACATGTCGCAATTCGATGCGATGAACGCGATCTACCGGCAGTTCTTCGACGGCCACAAGCCGGCACGAACAACGGTCGGCGTTTCGGTGCTGCCGCGGCCGGACGCGCTCGTGGAGATCGACGCGATAGCCGCGCGCTAGTGGCCCGCTAGCGCGGCCTGCACTTCCGCGAGCTTCGCTTGCGTCGTGATATCGTTCGGCGTGATCGCGAGCGCAGATTTGAACTGCTCGATCGCGAACTGATACTTCCGCTGCTGCTGATAGACATCGCCGAGCCCGAAATGCAACGTGGCATTTTTGGGTGTGATGGCGAGCCCTTTGATGAACGCCGCCTCGGCCAGGTTCAGCAGCCCGTGGTTGAAATAGATCGCGCCTAGATTGACGTACACGTTGCGGTCGCCGGGATCGAGCACGATCGTCTGCTGGTACAGCTCCACCGCGCGGGTGAAGTCCCCGAGATAGTCATACGCCACGCCGAGGTTTTCGTACGATAACGGGAATTGTGGATTCAGGGCTAGAGCCTTGTTGATCTTGTCGACCGCGCCGTTGAAGTCGCCGAGCTTGATGAGCTCGACGCCCCAGTTCATCAGTGCGAGGTAATACCGCGGGTCGATGCTCAGGGTTTGCTGATAGTGATCGATCGCATCCTGATGCCGGCCCTCGTCGGCGTACACGACTCCCAGCGCGTTGAGCGCGTCCGTGAAGCGGGGATTGTGTTCGAGCGCGGTGTTATATTGGTCGATCGCCTGCGCGTAATTCTTTTCTGCATCGTAGACGATGCCCAAATTGTAGTGCGTGCCCGGCTCGGACGGTTCACGCTCCATCTCGATCATGTATTCGCTTTCGAGCTCCGACAGACGCCCTTGATCTTGATAGACCTGGACGAGATTTGCAAAGCCTTCGCGCAACGGCAGACTCTTGCGAAACTCGGAAAGCGCGTCGTCGAATCGATCTAGTGCAGCGTAAACGCCCCCGAGGCGATTGTGCACGTCTTTATTGTCGGGCTCCTTGGCAAGGACCGCGATATATGCGGCTTCGGCGGCCGGGAAATTCTCAAGACGGTATTCCACGTCGCCGAGCATCTTCTGGATGCCGAGATTGCCGGGATCGATCGCGGCAGCACGGCGGAGTTCATCGCGCGCCGCCAAGTTGTGGCCTCCGGCGATATCGGCCTGCGCCTGCGTGAGCAGATCGGAAGCGCTGGTCGTGGTGGGCTGACTCGAAGTTTTTTGGGCGGGCGCCGATGCGGCCGGCGCCGGGCTCTGCGGTGCTGCTTCGGCCCGCGCGGCCAGGCCGGCGCCCATAGCGATGAAAAGTGCGGTGACGGCGAATATACGACGCGGTTTCATGACCCTACGCTCCTTGTTGTGGTCCCTGTGGCCAAAGTATAGCGCTTGGTCCGTGCACGCGCAATGCCGAAACACCGCCGACCAAGGGCGGGCGGGACAGTGAGCGGAACCACATCGCCTTGCTCGTCATCGTCAGGGCTCTGAAAGGTACACTCCATGCGATCCCCCTTCTTAGTCGCCTCCCTGCTCGCGCTCGGGCTTCTCGGCCTGGCGGGATGCCCCAATTCTAACAGCATCGGAGTCCAAGTCTTCGGCTCGGTCACCGTGCACTGCGTCCGGTTCAGCGACGGCTCGCCCGTTACCGGCGCGAACGTCTACGTGAGCAGCACAAATGTCGGTATTCCCGACGGCAAAGGCGATTACGCGTTTACCCTGGTACCGGTCGGGCCCGAGACGTTTACCGCCAACTCTGCGGGTCTTAAGGGCACGCAGACGGCCACCATCGTACAGGACGCCAACCCGGACATCACCATTCAAATGCAGCCGCACTAGCGCCGGCGGCCGCTTGCCCGAACTGCCCGAACTCGAACTCGTCGCCGAAACGCTGGCCCGCCATGCGGCGGGCCGGACCGTGCAGGCGGTCGTTCTCAATCCTAAACGCGCTTTTGTCATACGGCATCCTATCGAGGACTTCGCGCGCGATCTCACCGGAAGAAAACTCGCGGCGGTCACACGCCGGGGAAAATTCATCCTATTCGGATTTGCCGGCGACGGTCCGCAGCTCGTCATCAACCCTATGCTCGGCGGCCGCTTCGCGCTTGCGTCTCGCGCGGCGCCGGAGATCCCCGACACATGTTTCACGTTGCAGTTCGATCGCGCGCTCGATTTCCGGTTCGTCGATTCGACCATGGGTGCGCGCATCTATCTCACGACTGACCCGATGCAGGACGTCCCCGCGTTCGCCGATCTCGGGCCGGACGCGTTGGATCCGTCGCTCACGCTCGAAGTTTTTCTCGCGAGGCTGAAGCGGCATCGCGGCGAGATCAAGAACGTCCTGCGCAATCAGGTATTCGTATCCGGCATCGGCAACGCGTACTCCGATGAGATACTCTTCGCCGCGCGAATCCGTCCGCTGCGGCGCGTGACCACGCTTTCCGAAGCCGAGCGGCGCGCGCTCTACGATGCGATGCGCAGCGTGCTCTCTGATGCGGTGGCGACAGTCAAACGGCAATACGCCGAAAAGAAGCATCCTTTACACAAACAGGACCGCTCGTTCATGAAGATCCACAGCCGGAACAAGGCGGTTTGTCCGCGCTGCGGCCATCGCGTGTCGTCGGTGCACGCCGGCGGCGACGGCACGTACTATTGCCGCGGTTGCCAGGCGTAGCCGCCTGTGTACGAGGGCAACCGTACTAGGGCAAGCATCGCTTGCCCATTTGGGTGAGCGATGCTCACCCTAGTACGAGCTGCTCACCCTAGTACGAGTTGCTCACCCTAGTACGAGCTGCTCGCCCTAGTGCGAGTTGCGCGCCTTCCGAGGGGGGAGTTATCCACATCGCCATTTGTCGAACGTTCGCAGCTCAACGTGCGACAGGCGGCTAAATGTGCCCGGCCGCCGGTACGATACAATGAACTACAGCGGGTCTACACCCGTTAATCACATTTGAGCGCGTAAGGGGGGTCACCGGGTGGCAGCAGCATCGCCGGCCAAAGCGGCATTGGCCTTCATCAAAAAGCACGGCGCGAAGATCGTCGACCTCAAGTTCATCGACATGCCTGGGATGTGGCAGCACACCTCCCTGCCGACATCGGAAATCGACGAGAAAGCGTTCATCCACGGCATCGGCTTTGATGGATCGAGCATACGCGGTTTTCAAGAGATCCAAGAGAGCGACATGATCATGCTGCCCGATCCGTCGACGGCTCGGGTCGATACGTTTTGTTCAGTTCCTACCGTTTCATTCATCTGCGACCTATTCGATCCGCGCTTGCAGACCGCGTACTCCCGCGATCCGCGCGGCATCGCTAAAAAGGCCGCCGCATTCCTCAAGAAATCGAACGTGGCCGATGTGGCATACTTCGGACCCGAACTCGAGTTCTTCATCTTCGATCACTTGAGCTTCGACATCCAACCGAACATGTCGGGTTACGCGATCGATTCCGAAGAAGCGCATTGGAACGCGGGCGCCGTGGAGACGCCGAATCTCGGTTACAGTCTGCGACCTAAAGAAGGATACTATCCGGTCTCGCCTTCGGACAAGCACATGGACCTCCGCTCCGAGATGGTGCTCGCGCTCCAAGAATGGGGCGTGCCCGTCGAGATGCATCACCACGAAGTCGCGTCGGCGGGCCAGACCGAGATCGACATCCGCTATAACGACCTCGTGACGCAAGCGGACAACGTGATGATCTATAAGTACGTGACGCGCAACGTCGCTCGCAAGTACGGCAAGACGGTCACCTTCATGCCCAAACCGCTATTCGGCGACAACGGCTCGGGGATGCACGTTCACATGAGCTTGTGGAAGGCCGGCAAGAACCTCTTCTACCATGAGAAGGGATACGCCGAGCTGTCGCAGGTCGCGCTGTACTTCATCGGCGGATTGCTCTTGCATATCGATTCCCTCCTCGCGTTTTGCGCCCCGACCACGAATTCGTATAAGCGGCTCGTGCCGCATTACGAAGCGCCGGTGAACGTCGCGTTCTCCAAAGGCAATCGCTCGGCTGCCATCCGTGTTCCCGTCTTCTACACGGGTCCGAAATTCCAACGCACAAAGCGCATCGAGTTCCGGCCACCGGACTGCACCGCGAATCCGTATATCGCTTTTTCGGCGCTATTGATGGCCGGGCTCGACGGAATCAAACGCAAGATCGATCCCACCAAGGCCGGGTTCGGTCCGATCGACAAGAACATATATGAATTGTCGGCGCGTGAAGCCAAGAGCATAAAATCGGTGCCGGGCAGCCTGGACGAGTCGTTGAACGCGCTCGAAAAAGATCACGCCTTTCTGCTCGAGGGCGGCGTGTTCCCCAAAGAGATCGTCGACAACTGGGTCGACTACAAACGCGTCCGCGAGATCCAAGAGGTCAAGGTGCGGCCGCATCCCTACGAATTTTATCTCTACCACGACCTGTGATCGGATCGGGGAATGCGCCTACCTCTCTATCATCTTGGCGCATTTTCGGCGAAGGCATTCGGCGGCAATCCAGCCGCCGTCTGCCCGCTGCCGTCGTGGATCGACGACGGCTTGATGCAGTCCATCGCTGCGGAGAACAATCTGGCCGAAACGGCGTTCTTCGCGCCGGCGCCCGACGGCTACCATATACGTTGGTTCACGCCGACGGCTGAGGTCGACCTGTGCGGTCACGCCAGCCTAGCGTCGGCGCACGTCATCTTTGAACATCTCAAACGCGATGCGCAGTCAGTCACGTTCGACTCGAGGAGCGGACCATTGCGCGTCGACCGTCGCGACGACTCGCTTGTGCTCGACTTCCCCTCGCTCGCGCCTGCGCCGCGTGCCGCGCTGCCGGCGCTGGCTGCAGCCCTCGGCGCCACACCGCTCGAGACGCTCCAAGCAAAGTCGTTGCTCGCAGTATTCGCCTCCGAGCACGACGTTCGCGCGCTGAGCCCCGATTTCGAAGCGATGCTGAAACTCAAAGCGTTCGGCGTCATCGCCACGGCGCCGGGAACCGATGTCGATTTCGTCTCCCGCTTCTTCGCACCTAAGGTCGGCGTCAATGAAGATCCGGCGACCGGTTCCGCACACTGCACGTTGACCCCGTACTGGGCCGCGAGGCTTGGCAAGAACCCGCTGCACGCGCGTCAAGTTTCCGAGCGCGGCGGCGAATTGTGGTGCGAACTCGCAGGCGACCGGGTGCGGATCGCGGGGCACGTCACGCCGTATCTCGCAGGCGCCATCGACGTATGACGGCGCCCGTCATCAGGCGGGCGATTCCAGCCGACGGCCCCATCGTTCGTGGTTTCGTTTTCCAGGCGTTGCTCGAGTTCGGCCTCGAAGTAGATCGCGACGGCCACGACCTCGATGTGATGAGCTTTGGCGAATCGAAAGAAGGCGTGCTCGAGTTCGTCGCAGAGCTCGACGGCCGCCCGGTCGGGTCGGTGATCGTCACGCCGCGCGATGACGGATCGGCGAATCTTTCGAAATACTATGTCGATTCTGCATGCCGCGGCCGCGGCATCGGCCGTCCGCTTCTCGAGTTCGCTGTGAACGCGGCGCGCGCGGCGGGTCTGCGGAGGCTGGAACTCGACACACGCCCTGTCTTTCACGCTGCCATCCATCTATACGAAGCGATGGGATGGACGTCGACGCCGCCGCCTGCGACGGCCGGGCGGTGCGAGCTGTATTACACGCTGGATCTGTAGGACGGCGAGCATCGCTTGCCCCGTTTTTCGAGTGAGCGTTGCTCACCCTCCTACATGAAATGATGGGCAAGCGATGCTTGCCCTAGTACGGTTGCCCTCTTACAACAGGCACATGTGTGTCCAACACAAAACATAGTCCATATATGGACAAGCCTCCCAAGTTGTGGCGCTTGCTGGTCATGCTCGCGGCCGTCATCGTGGCCATCGTTTGGCTCAATCACCTCGCGACGACGTTGCCGGGCGCAAAGTAGACTATGCAGTCGAATATCGATCCGGGCATATTCAAAAGCTATGATATCCGCGGCGTCTATCCATCGGAACTGAGCGAGCGTGCAGCCGAACTGATCGGCAGGGCCTTCGTGGAATTCCTAGGATGCATGTCCGTTGCGGTGGGGCGCGATATGCGCGCCTCATCGGAGTCCCTTTTCGAGGCGTTCGCGCGCGGCGTCACAGCCGCAGGCGCCGATCTCGTCGACCTCGGTCTGACTTCGACGGACGAGCTCTACTTCGCGGTCGGCAAGTATGGTTATCCGGCCGGCGCGATGATCACCGCATCGCACAATCCTAAGGAATACAACGGCTTCAAGCTCTGCCGCGAAAACGCTATCGCGTTGTCTGCGCAGACGGGTGTCTTCGCCGTTCGAAATCTCGTGACAGCAGGCAGATTCACGGATGCCGCTCGGGCGGGCCGCGTTTCGTCGCGAGATGTCCTGACCGATTTCACCGAACACTGTTTGTCGTTCATCGACCGCGATGCGATCAAACCGCTCAAGATCGTCATCGATTGCGGCAATGGGATGGGCGGCCTCATCGTGCCGGCGATCTTCAAGCACCTCCCGGTGCAGGTGATTCCGCTTTACTTCGACCTCGACGGTACGTTTCCGAACCATCCTGCGAGTCCGATCGAACCGGAAAACATGAAGGATCTCCAGCACGCTGTGCGCGAGCACGGCGCCGACCTTGGCGCGGCGTTCGACGGCGATGCGGATCGCGTCTTCATCACGGACGAACAGGGCGAGCTCGTCGGCGGCGACATGGTCACCGCACTCGTCGCCGAGATGCTCCTGCGAAAACACAGCGGGTCGGCCATCCTTTACAATCTCATCTGTTCGCGCAGCGTGCCCGAGATCATCAACGCGCGAGGCGGCCGGCCCATCCGTACGCGGGTCGGCCATTCGATCATCAAAGCGGTCATGCGCGAAAAAGATGCGATCTTCGGAGGCGAGCATTCGGGCCATTTCTATTTCCGCGATCACTTCTTCGCAGACTCAGGCCTCATCGCGCTGCTGGTCGTGCTCGAGTTGCGCTCGCAAGAGGGCAAGACGGTCAGCGAACTCCTTCGCCCCATCGACACGCGGGTTCGCTCAGGCGAGATCAACAGCCGCGTCGGCGATATCCCCGCCAAGCTCGCGCAGCTCGAAGCCCACTACAACGACGCCGATGAAATAGACCATCTCGACGGCGTGACGATCCAATACGGCGATTGGTGGTGCAACGTGCGGCCGTCCAACACGGAACCGCTTCTACGCCTCAACGTCGAAGCCGACACTCCCGAATTGCTTGCGCGCAAGACCGCCGAGCTGCTCGCGCTCATCAAGGCCTAAACTCATGAAATCCGGCACCATCGGTCCAGCGCTCATCGCAAGCGGCGACGGAACGGCGCGCCAAGGCTGCATCCGAGTGGAGAATGGGCGGATCGCCGCAATCGAAGACGGACCACAACTTCTCGACATCGAGCTTCCGTTCGGAAGCACCGTGACGCCGGGTCTCATCGATCTTCACGTCAACGGAGTAGGCCGCTCTTGGTTCAACCGGGATCCGCTCGACGCACTCGAAGCGCTGTGCGCCGATGCCCCCACACACGGCGTCACGGCGTTCTTGCCGTCGATCATGACCAGCCCGTGGGATCAGATGCTGCACGCCGCCAGACAGATCTCGCGGCGTTCTTGTCTGCCGAATTCTGGAGCACGGCCGCTCGGTCTGCACTTCGAAGGACCGTTCCTCAGCACGGAGTACCGGCGCGTTCATCCGGAGGAGTTTTTACTCGAGCCGTCGCCCGCTCGCGTCGAAGCGATCCTCGAGACGTGGACCACCGGCCGGTGCCGGGTCACCATGGCGCCGGAACTGAACGGAGCAGCGCGAGCCGCAGACGAATTGCGCCGCCGCGGCGTCGTGCTTGCGGCCGGCCACACCGCTGCCACCTATGCGATCGGCAACGCCGCCATCGAACATGGCTATTCGATTCTCACGCACTCCTTCAACGCGATGCCGCCCATACATCACCGCACGTCGTCCATCCTGACGGCGTACATGCTCGATCCGACCGCATTTTGCGAAGTCATCGCCGACGGCGTCCACGTCTCGCCCGAACACTTGGCGTTGCTCTACCGCCTCAAGGGCATCAACCTGATCATCACCACCGACGCGATGCCGCTCACGGACGCCGTATCCGCAGTCGGGGGCGTCGCGCGCACTCGTGAAGGCGTGATAGCCGGCAGCCTGCTGACGCCGGACAAAGGCGTGCGCAATCTCATGGCAGCGACCGGTCTGCCGCTTCAGGAGGCGGTCGTCTGCGCCACGTGGGCGCCTGCCAGAGCGATGGGACTCGATGACGAGATCGGCATGCTTCGCGAGGGGCTGCGCGCAGACCTGACGGTGTGGGACCGCCGCAACCACGTGTCGCACACGTTTGTAGGGGGCGAATTGGTCTACGTCAACGGTTAGGTTCACTGCGTGCGGATCGAGGCTCCGCGAAGATCTCCCCCGCCACGGTCCCGGCGCGGTTCTTCACCTGCTTGCGACGGTATGCCGATAGGGCGCCGGCTTGAGCGGCGGTGAGCATGTCTAATTCCGCGAACTGCTCGACGACGAACGGCGGAACCGCGCGCGCATTGCCGTCGACGATCTTCACGCACAGCCCTAATCCCCGGCGCAAAGCCGCGCTCGCATGGTATCCTTCAGCACCGCCCTTGCCCATGATCTCACCCGGCGCAGAGCGCATCAGATCGGTATCGAATTCGCCGGTGCCGGCGACCATCTCCGGATAGGCCATCATCGCGTCGCGAACGCGCACGAGTGCGTCGCGCCACTTCGTCGCGAATCGCTCCGGAGCGGCGAATTTCGCGAAGTACCGCGCCGCCACCGAAATCGGCGTCGCGATGACCGGAATGCCGCACCCGTCCACGCCGACGGCGAACGATGCCCGCGACACGCCGAGCATCTCGGCACAACCGTCGAGAATTGCGGACTCTGCCGGGTGCGTGACCTCGAGATAACCTGCCGCGCCCGCACCCAGATGCACCGCGAGTGCGAGAATTCCGGCGTGTTTGCCGGAACAGTTGTTGTGGATGCGGCCGGGCTCTATGCCGGCCGCTGCTAGATCCAGCGCGGCTTGCACGTTGTACGGCGCGTGGGCTCCGCACCTCAAATCATCTTCGGTCAAGCCGGCTTTCGCGAGCATGCTTCGCGCGGCCGCGACGTGAAATGGCTCACCGCTATGCGATCCGGCGGCGAGCGCTATCTCCGCCTCGGTGAACCCGAAGCGATCTGCGGCGCCACTTCCGACGACGACTGCGCAGATCAGGGGCTTGGCCGATGATCGCAAGAACGTCAACTGCTCGATGTCGCCGCCGGACGCCACGATCTCGCCGTCCGGGTCGGCCGCCGCGAATCGCACGGCGTGCGCGCTCTCTTCGATGCCGCCGCGCGTGACCACTACCTTGCCCGGTTGTTGCATATGACGCAGTTCGGACACACGTGCGGGGCCGACCTCCCGGCTTCCCGAAAGCCTTTAGATGCATTCCGGTTACGGAACGCGGCTACTCTCCATCGGCGAGATCATCGATCGCGCTGTCCATCTCACCATTGCAAATCTGCTGCCGCTCGCCGCGATCATCGGGCTTGTGGATGTGCCTGTTCGTGCTATCGCCGACTGGCTCGATCGAGACGATCTAAGTCATTACTTCGGCGCTGTAGGAAAAATAGTTGCGGACCCAAGGATGTTCACAAGTTATTTCACCCTCATCCAAAGTCCGCACTCACAAAGTCCTTGGAACACGCTGCTTTGGGTGCTAGCGACGTTCCTCCCACTGTCGTTGGCTGTAGCGGCGGCTTCAATCGCATCGGAAAAAATCTTACTGGGCGAGAGACTGAAGGTCGGGGCAGCCTATAGTTCTGCGATTCGGCGGCTGGGGCCGGTCATCGGGGCAAGCATCCTGACGTTCGCCATGTTCACAGTCGCCTTTGTCGTAGTTGGGGTCGCCGCTTCGGTCCCGTGGATCGTCTGGGTGACGATCCTCGCATCTGGGGGACAAACGATTACCAGTTCGCAAACGGTCGTACTCTTCGCTCTGTTGATTCCGTCACTCGCCGCCGTCGCAGTATGGATGATCCCACTGACGAATTGCACGTTTACGGGAGCGGCACTCAACGCGGTTCGACCTTTCAGAGCCTTACGCGAGGCCTGGACCATGACGATGTCACGCGGACTTCGCGGGAGAAGTTTCGCTCTCGGAGGCGCCTTGATCGCTATTACGGTGGTTGAAGTGTTCATCAGCACGGCATTATGCGGAGTGTTGTCAGTCGTCACACACTCATCGTGGCTTTCGTTTGTCGCGCGCGATCTGATCTCGCTCCTCGCGTTAATATTCTTTACCGCCCTCGCGGTCGTCTTCTATCTCGACGCGCGCAACCGGACCGGCATAATCCAGGACCCGCTCGCGGAGCGAGAGAACAGCCAAGCACAATGATCAGCGAGCAGCCGGCGGTCAACCTTCGCACTATGAGCGTCGGCGAAATGCTCGATCGCGCGTTCACCGTCTATTTCAAGAATTGGCTCGTGCTCACCGCTGCGCTCATCGTCGTCCTCGTCCCAATGCTGGTGCTGAACTATCTCGGACAGCGCGATCTGCTTGGGTTCGATCTTTCGATGTTCACGGACGCGATGAAGAATCCAAACAAGCCGCCGCCGCCGCCGGACATCAACCAACTGATGAGCTTGTACACGACAAGCCTGCCGTACATCGGCCTGTCGCTGCTGCTCGCGATCTTCGCGTTGCCGTTCGCGAATTCGGCGATCATCGCCGGCATTTCACGATCGTATCTCGGACAACGAGTCCGGTTCGTCGACTGCTATCGCGATGCGCTCGCGCGTTGGGCGCACATATTGATCCTTGCGGTGTTGTGGATCGTGGCCTTCATCGTGGCTTACCTCGCATTTGTGTTCGTCGTCTTGATTTTCGCGGTCGCAATCGGAACCGTCGGACCGCATGCGCCGGCCGTGGTCGGAATCATCGCAGCCATTCTCGCGATCCCACTCGGCATTTGGTTCATCATCTCGGTTCTCCAGCTCTACCTCGTTTGGGCGCTCTCCTTCGCTGCAGTGACGATCGAGCACGCCGATCCGGTCAGCGCCTTCGGCTCCGGTTTTTCCCGCGTCTTCGGCGGGGGCGCGTACTGGCGATCCGCCGGCGTCGCAGCCGCCGTTGCGGGCATCGTCTTGGTCTTCGAATTGATCACGGCCGCTGTGATCGGTGCGTTGTTCTACTGGCTGAAGATGCCCATCGAGTCTGCGCCGCTCGCGTTTTCGGGATTCAGCGGACTGGTCTCGGCGATCATCACGCCGGTGAGCTTTGCGATCGTCGCGATGTACTATTACGATATCCGGATCCGCCGCGAAGGCTTCGATCTCGATCATCTCACGCGTCTGCTTTCGAGAAGCGAGCCGGCACAGCCCACTTCCACCACATGACGTATGTCCGCGTATTCCGGGCGCTGACGCTGACCTGCGTGCTGGTCTCTATGTGGCCGCCCGCCACCGCGACGACCGCCGCGGCGCGCGACGATGCGAACCAAACGGGGCGTGCCGAAGCACAGGCGTTGACGACCGCCGCGTCCGCCCTCGACCGGGCAGCGACGGCGAGAAAATTCCCAGCGCAGGTGTCCGACCCGCAAATCTCGCCGGCGCTCGGCGCATGGCTCTCCGCGGGTCTCGCTACGGCGCGCAAGGAGAAGAAAGCATCGGTGCGCGCGGCGGATCTTCGGACGCTGGCCGCCTCCCTGCGCGTCGGTGCGGACCTGGCGCTTCGGGCGCCCGGCCCGGAACCAAAGAACATCGTCGCGAACGTTCGGCAAGTCCTCGCCGAGCCGGCATTCCGGGTGACCGTAAGTTCCAATCTCGCCGTTGCGAAGAAACAGTCGTGGCTAGACGCACTGTTACAAAGGTTCTTCGACTGGTGGGGAACACTTATGGAACGTGCGTTCAGCGCGGCGGCCGGCGTTCCGGCGATCGGCAATATCACCGCCATTTTGTTGATCACCGCGGCCGCGCTGGGTTTGGCATTCCTTGCATTTCGCGTGACGATGCTGCTGGTCGCGCGGCGGGCGCGCGGCGGCGGCACGAGCGAGGACGGAACGCCGCTCGCCGTCCACGCCGGCGCCGAGGAAACGCACGATGCCGCGCGCGCGGCCGCGCGCGATGGTGCGTACGGCGTGGCCATCTCGTTGCTTTTCCAAGCCGCATTGCTCGCGCTCGACCGTTCCGGACGAGTGCCGTACGATTCGGCGCGCACGGCTGGAGAGTATCGCCGCGCCGTCCGCCGAAGCGTTGCCGGCGCCGCAAACTCCTTTGAAGTGCTCGCTCGCGCGTTCACGTATGCCGCCTACGCTCAATCGCCGGCCGGAGAAAGCGATTGGCGCGCGGCCGATGCCGCGTACGCCTCGATGTCGTTCACCGAGGCCGTGACCAGGTGATGGCGATCGCGGCGCGCAGTCCGTTCCCCGTCTTCGAAGCGATCGCAGCGCTGTTGGTGGTCGCGGGCTTTGCCACCGTCGCATACCTTCAAATGCAGGCACAGATTTCCGCGGTGCCGCAGTTCGACACCCAGTCTACTTATGACGCAAAGCCCGGCGGATATCGCGCGGTCTATGAAGTGCTCGGGCGCGAGGGCGTGCGCGTTCAGCAATTCGAGCGTCATCCCGCATATCTCGACGGCTCGATCGACGTGTTCGTCGTCAGCGATGCCGAGGTTGGACCGTCGCTAACGATTCCGTTGCAGCAGGCCGACATCGACGCGATAGGCGCATGGGTAAAAGCAGGCGGCAGCCTCCTCGTCATCGGCCACGCATATCGCGGCGATCCGGCGCTGAAGATGGCCGCGATCGCACGCACGGGCGGTCCGAACGATCGCGCGCGGCCGATCATTTCGTCAGCGCTGACGGACGGTGTGCGATCCGTCGACGGGACGTCGACGAACAGAATCCCCTTCGCGGGCGCACAACGCCAGATACCTGCCGTCGCCGATACAGCGGGCGCGGTCGTCGCCACGTATAGTCTCGGGAAAGGATCGGTCATCGTCGTTTCGGATCCGACCCTTTTTCAAAACCGCAATCTCGCGCGTGCGGACAACGCGCGGCTTGCCTACGATCTCGTCACGGCGAACGCAGGCCCGCGTGGTGTCGTCGCCTTTGAAGAATTCTCTCATGGCCATCAAGTCGCGGAGACCTTCTTGTCTGTATTGCCTGTGCCGGCGCGAGTTGGGCTCGCGATCGTGGGCATTGCCCTGCTCGCTTTGCTCGTCGCCACATTCTTCCGGTTCGGACCCGTGGTTCCTCAATCCGACGACAGCGAGCGCACGTCGGCGGAATATCTCTCCTCGATGGCCGCGTTGCTCGCGCGCGGCGGCGCAACTCGGAAAGCACTTCGCGACGTGGCGGACGCAGCGATCCATGGCCTTGCGGAATCGCTCGGACTGCACGACAGCGCCCCGGTCGCGCTGCTCGCCGCGCGGTTGCGAGGGCGTTCGGCCGGCGACGCCGCGGCCGACGCGTTGCTTGAATTGAACAGGTTACGATCGTACGAATATCCTAAAGAGGCGGACCTGCTCGCGGCCGCCCGCATCGCCTCCGTGCTTCGAAAGGAATACGCGCCCAATGCCCGCATCGGTTTCGGACGTCGCAGAACGTCTGCGAAACGGTCTGCATAAGGTCGTCGTCGGCCAGGACCGTTCAATTTTCGCGCTGTTGGTCGCACTTCTGGCAGGCGGCCACGTGCTCATCGAAGGCGTGCCGGGAACGGCGAAGACGCTGCTCGTGCGCGCGCTCGCGCTGCTTTTAGGCGCCGAATTCCGGCGCATCCAGTTCACGCCCGATCTCATGCCTGCTGACGTCGTCGGTACGACCGTATTCAATCCGCAGAGCGGGGAATTCACGACGCGGCGTGGTCCGATCTTCACCAACCTATTGCTCGCAGACGAGATCAATCGAACGCCGCCGAAGACGCAGTCGGCTCTGCTCGAGGCCATGGAAGAACGGCAAGTCACGATCGACGGCGTCACGGAACCCCTGCCGCCGCTCTTCATGGTCTGCGCGACGCAAAATCCGGTCGAATACGAGGGCACGTACCCGTTGCCCGAAGCGCAGCTCGACCGGTTCATGGTCAAGTCCACCACCGAGTATCCGAGCAGAGACGAAGAACTCGAACTGCTTTCGCGCGCCGCCGCCGGATTCGACGCGCGCTTCCTCGAGCGGGCCGGTCTTGCGCCGTCGGTGCAGCCCGCGGAAATCCTAGAGTCTCGGGAAGCCGTTCGGAGCGTCCACGCGTCGCCGGGTTTGCGCGCGTACGTGTACGACATCATCGGAGCCACGCGTACTGCGGCCGACGTCAGCCTCGGCGCAAGTCCGCGAGCAGGCCTTCATCTGCTGCTCGCGGCGCAAGCGGCGGCAGCGATCGATGGCCGCACGTTCGCCACACCGGACGACGTCAAGGAAGCCGCGGTGGTCGTTCTCGCTCATCGATTGCTCGTGCGGCCGGAAGCCGAGGTCGAAGGCATCCGCGCCGACGATGTCGTGACGCGCGTGCTGCAAGCCGTAACAGTTCCGAAGGACGTCGCGCTCGAACCCATCACACCGGTTTCGTGATTTCCCGCGAAGCCGCCGGTTACACGGCGGCGTCCACTCGTGCGCCGGACAAACGAATCTTGGCCCAGCGGAATCGCTTTTCGCCCGCGTTCCCGTGGGTGACGCCGCGATTTGTGATCGCGTTGATCGCCACGGCGTTGCTCATCGCGTCGGGCGTATTCGTGCTCGCGCTGGCGTACATCGGTGCGGCCGTCGCCATCGCGCTCATCGGTTTGATCATCGCCGATGCGGCGCTCGGACCACGCAGAGGCGACGTCGCCGTGAGCCGGCTGCCGCTCGATCATATCGCGCTCCGCGCGCCGGCTTTGTTCCGCTACGAAATCGACAATCGAAGCCGGACCCCGATGAAATTCGAGATCGTCGACACGCCGGTCGGGCTCTTCGACATGCCCGAAGCGGGCGTGCGTGGCGTGGCAGGTGCCGGCCGCCGCGCGAATGCTGAATTGCAAGTGATGCCCCGCGAACGCGGCAGCGTCACGCTCGGCGACCTCTTCGTCTCGGCCGAGAACACCATCGGACTTGTCCGCAGGCGTTGGATCGTGCCCGCGCCCGCCGAGGCGAGCGTCTTTCCGGATCTCTCGGCGGTGGAACGCTATGGCGAACTCGCGCGGCGCGGCAGGTTGGTCGAGGCAGGTTTCCGCCGGATGCGCCTACGCGGGTCTGGCGGCGAATTCGACAGCCTTCGGGAATTTGGGCCGGGCGACCAATTCCGCGCCATCAATTGGAAGGCGACCGCGCGGCGCGGGAAGCTCATGGTATCGCAGTACGATATCGAGCGAAGCCAGACGGTCATGCTCGTCCTCGACGCCGGCCGGCTCATGATGCCGCGCATCGGCGCGCAGCGCAAGTTCGACTACGCCGTGACCGCCGCGTTGTCGGTGGCCTCAATCGCCGGACTCGCCGATGACAAAGTCGGACTTCTGGCATTTGCAGGCGATGTGCTCGAGCATGTGGGGCCGCGCTCCGGCCCACGCCACGCCGCCGCACTGACGCAAAGCGTGTTCGACCTTCAGCCGCGCTTCGAAGAATCGGACTACGCGGCGGCATTCACCTACTTGCGTCTTCGTCAGCCAAAGCGCAGCCTGATCATCTTTTTCACCGACATGTTCGATCCGGTCGCTTCGGCCACCGTTCTTGCAAATGTCGCCGTGCTGACGCCTCGCCATTTGGTCATCTGCGTGCTGCTGAACGATGAGGCCATCGAGCGCGCGCTGGCCGGAAGTCCCGAGACCGTCGACGACGCCTATCGCGCCGGCGTGGCCGCCACCTTGCTCGTCGAACGGCGCAAGGCCGCTGCTATTCTATCGCAGCGCGGCGTCGCCGTCATCGATGTGCCCGCCGCAAAGGCGACGATGGCGCTCATCAACGCTTATATCGACGTGAAGTCCCGCGACTTGCTCTGAAGAACGCCTCGTTCGTTTGACGATCGCGTCCGGCCGGCAAAGCCGAAGTACCACGCCATCGCGACGGCCGTCACCGCTCCCATCGCCAAACGCGCGACCGGCGGAAAACGCTGGGGCGAATAAAAACCTTCGATGAGTCCAGCCACGACGAGCATCGAACTCACGCCGAGGATGAGAATGCCGGCTCGTTGCGCGTTGCGTTTCAAGGCGTCGATGCGCCGGAGCCGGCCGGGTGCGAGCACGCCGGCTGCAAGCAGCATCCCGGCTGCGCTTGCGATGACGATCGACGATAATTCGATGACGCCATGCGGCGCGATCGTGGCGAAG
>DATCBN010000047.1 GCA_036511855.1 Candidatus Eremiobacteraceae bacterium
CTCCCGTCCTGGAAATGCTGCACTACGTCGAGCTGTACAAGGTCGAGCTGCACTACGTCGAGCCGTACTTCGTCGAGCTGTACTAGGGCGAGCATCGCTCGCCCATTCAAACCACGCGCGTCAAATACCCGTCGTCCTCCTCTTCGCGCTCATCGAGCCATTGCAGCGCATCTTGCAGTGATGCGGGGATATCGCCGGCGACGATGCTGTGGACGTTCTTCGACGCGAGAAAGTCCGCCGTGGTGCCATGCCAAAACGCGGCGATCGCGGCAGCTTGCCGGGAGGAGCATCCCGCCGCCAACATCGCGCCGGTCATGCCCGCAAGTACGTCGCCCGACCCGGCGGTGGCGAGCAAAGCGTTGCCGGTGAGATTGACATACGAAGCTTCCTTCGTGGCGACGATCGAACGCGGACCCTTAAGCAGCAGCGCAGCATCGAGCGACGACGCGAACTCGTCCGCGGCTTTCATGCGGTTTGCGATCGCTGTTTCGGCGCGCGAGCCGAGCAGCCGCGCGAATTCGCCGGCGTGCGGCGTGAGCACCGCTTTCTTATCCTTGACGATTTCAGTGTGATCGGCCAGCGCGAATAGCGCGTCGGCGTCGACGACGAGCGGCCGAGTGGTGGCAGCAAGGTAGCGGCGGATGATTTCTTGTGTGCGCTCTTCCCGGCCGAGCCCGGGACCGATGACCACGGCACCCGCGTGGCGCGTGGTGTCGAGCAACGCGTCGACGATCGCATCGACGTCATTCGTATCCGGCCACGGGGCGATAACCGGCTCGAGTATGTGATGGCTTATCGACGCGGCCGCGGCAGCGGGGCACGCCACGGTCACAAAACCCGCGCCGGCCCGAAGTGCGCCGAGCGCTGCGAGCACCGGCGCACCGACGTAGTTCGCGCTGCCGCCGATGATCACAACGTCGCCCGCCGTGCGTTTGTCGGCCTGCGGACTGCGATGCGGCAACCAATAGAAGAATTGTTCCTTAGTCATGACGTGATAGCGGCCGCCTGCCTCTGCGAGCACGGAGGCTGGGATGCCGATGTTCGCCACCCACAGTTCGCCGACGTACGAAGCGGCCGGATACAAGAGCAATCCAACTTTCGGCGCCGCCATCGTGACAGTGGCGGTTGCGGTCACCGCCGGCCCGGGCACACCGCCCGATGACGGATCGACGCCTGTGGGCGTGTCCACCGCGATCACTTCGTGACCTGCGATGTTGATCTCGTTCACCCAACTCTTGTACGGCTCGCGAAGCGGACCGCTCGATCCCGTGCCGAGCAAGCCATCGATGACGAGCGACGCGGCGCGCAGCCCCGAGCGGAAAAATTCCGGCGACTGATCGCGGAGATAGCTGATGGAAGCGCCGAGTCCTTCCATGATGTCGAGCTGAACGCGGCACAACTCGTTGCAGTCTTTCTCTTTCGCCGCCATGTAGATGTCGGGTTCGAACCCAAGCTGCATCAGATGACGAGCGGCCACCAACGCATCGCCACCGTTGTTCCCCGGGCCCGCCACCACGGCGATGCGGATGGGATCGCCCTCGAGATCGTCGACGAAATCGCGCGCGAGATCGGCGACGGCACGGCCTGCCGATTCCATGAGGATCGCTTCGGGTATTCCGAGATCGTTGACCGTGCGCAGATCGGCGGCTCGCATTTCTGCGGCGGTGAGCGCGTTCATCGCGCAACCGCTTCAGACGATGCGGCGGGTTTGAGTTCGTCGCCTTCGAGTATGAGCACGGCGACAGCCGTCGTTTTCGAATGTGTGATGCTCAAATGCATTCCTCGGACGCCTCGCAAGGCGGGCAAAGCCGACGCGCGGCCCGTGAGTTCCATATACGGCTTGCCGCTGCGTTGGTGACGCACGCCCATCGAGCGCCACGGGATGGCGTGACCAAACGCCTTTCTGGTGGCTTCCTTTGCTGCGAACGCTCCGGCGAGCCGTTCAGCGTAGTGCCGGTGCTTCATCGCATGCGCCATCTCCGCCTCGGTGAACACCTTCTTCGCAAAGCGCGCAAGTTTCGTTTCATCGAACGCATAGCGCGCGACTTCAGCGACGTCGATTCCGATTCCGATGATCACAGCGTACAACTCCTCGCATCGCGCCGTGCCGAAGGACTGGCCCGGAAAGCGCCCGAAATGACGGCGCCATGGAGCGGCGAATCACGTTTCGCCGTCGCCGAAGGCGATTGGAGCGGCCGGCTTTGTGCGGCCGAATCGGTGTTGGAAAAGATAAGTCTGGTTCCGATCAATGGCGTGGGTGTGAGTTTCTGCGAACGGTTGGCGCCGTGCCTGGAGGAGCGATTCTTCCATAAGTTCGCAGTCGAAAAGCCGCTCACCCTCTCGCCCACACACGCCAATCTCACGCGCGGCCAATTCTTCCTCAACACCGTCTTCAACCGAATGCTCAGCGCGTATCCGGCGCGCGACGGGCTGCTGCTCGGCATCTTGGGCAGCGATCTCTACAAGACGTCGCATCCGTTCATCTTCGGAGACGCGAGCGACAGCGATCGCGTGGCGGTGGTATCCACGTTCCGGCTCAATCCCGAATTTTCCAAAGAGCCGCCGAACGACGACGTGCTCTTCCAGCGGACCCTCAAAGAGTGCGTCCATGCGTTGGGGCACGCGTTCGCGTTGAAACATTGCCACAACGCGCGCTGTGCGATGTACCTCAGCCACTCGGTGTTCGACATCGACGCCAAGCAGACTTATTTCTGCGACCTGTGCGACAAGCGCGCCCGCGCCAACCGCTAACTCCACTGGAGCATCCGTACTAGGGCAACCGTACTAGGGCAAGCATCGCTTGCCCAAAAAAAGGATGTTGGAGGGCAAGCATCGCTTGCCCATGGTTCTTATCGTGGTTGCGACAAACACCACCTGAGCGCGATCAGCGTTTTCGCATCGGGGATCTCGTCGCGCTGCACCATCGCCCAGGCCTCTTCCAACTTGAATTCGAGCGGCTGCAGCACTTCCGTGGCTTCGGGTTCGGCTTCACCCGGCGTCGGAGCCACTGCGACAAACAGATGCAGCCGCTCGTTGCAAAATCCTGGAGCGGTGAAGAACGACCACAGCTTGCGCATCTCGCGGCAGCGATAGCCGGTCTCCTCGATCAACTCGCGCGTGGCGCACGCCATTGGGTCCTCACCGCGCTCCAACTTGCCCGCCGGAACCTCCCACAACGAGAGGCCCGTTGCCGGACGATACTGCCACACCAAGACGATTGTGTTCGGCGTGGGTTGCACGATGATCGCGACACCGCCGTTGTGTTCCACAATTTCGACATTAGAGCGCGCGCCATTGTCGTATTCGACATCATCGACGCGTAGGTTGATGACCCGGCCCTCGAAGATTCGGCGGGTCCCATGTATCTTCGCCACGAACTCTCCTTTTCCAATCGCATTCCCGTCGTTCCAAGGAGATTCATGCGCGAAGTCGTCATCGTCGCCGCAGCCCGGACGCCCGTCGGCAGATACGGCGGCATACTCAAGAGCGTCCGTCCAGACGACATGTCGGCGGTCATCTTGCAGGCGCTTGCAGCGCGCGCGAAGCTCGACCCTAAAGACATCGAAGACGTCATGTGGGGCTGCAGCAATCAGGCCGGCGAAGACAACCGGAACGTCGCGCGCATGGCGGTGCTCGCTGCGGGCTTTCCAGTCGAAGTGCCCGGCACAACGCTCAACCGCCTCTGCGGGTCGGGTTTGCAAGCCATTAACAGCGCGGCGCAGGCCATCATAGCGGAGTGTGGCGACGTGTTCATCGGCGGCGGCGTCGAGAGCATGACTCGCGCGCCCTACGTCATGCCCAAGCCGGAGAGCGAATTCGCGCGTGTGCCGCAACTCTTTGATACCACACTCGGCGCGCGCATGTACAACCCCAAGCTCACGCAGGCCGGTTGGCCGCCGATCTCGATGGGCGAAACCGCCGAGAATGTCGCCGAGCGTTATCACATCTCGCGAGAGGATCAAGACCAGTTCGCGTATTCGAGCCAACACAAAACGGGCGACGCGCAAAAAGCCGGCGCGTTCGACGCCGAGATCATCGGCGTGCCGGTACCGCCGGCAGGCGGCAAAGCGAAAAAGGGCGAGCCGCCCACGGTGGTCACGGCGGACGAACACCCGCGGACCGATGTCACCATGGAGCAGCTCGCGAAAT
>DATCBN010000048.1 GCA_036511855.1 Candidatus Eremiobacteraceae bacterium
CAGAGCGGTGTTCAAACCGGCCAACGCATCAGCGACAACCTCGCCATCGATCGCCGTTTGAATGCGGTCATCTTAACCGGTACGCAGGATCAGATCGCGCAGGCGGAGGCGATGATCCGCGTCATCGACGTGCCGGTGCAGAGCGTGCTGCTCGATACCGAAGTGCTCGAGGTGACCGATTCCGGAGCGAAAGCGCTCGGCCTGGACTACAATCAAACCACCACCGACCCAATCACCCGCATCTTCAACACGCAAGCCCAAATCTTGAACAACACCAACGCCGGCGCCGAGGCGGGTTCGCTCGCTCTGCAGAGCAACATCTTCTTACTAGTGAGCAAAGGCCTGGCGCGCGTCTTGGCGTCGCCGAAAATATTGACGCAGGATGGTCAGCCCGCCTACATCCTCACCGGCGACTCGCTGCCGATTCGCGTCACCACGCCTACCAGCGTGGGCGGCGTCGGTGCGGTGTCGAGCCAAGTGGAGTACATCAACGTCGGCGTCAATCTCGAGATCTTGCCGCGCGTGACGGGTGTTGACGGCGTGGACACGGGTGTCTATTCGCAGGTATCGTCGGTCACCGGCTTCACGTCGAGCAACGACCCGCAAATCTCCACTCGCCAAGCCCAGACCCGAGTCAATCTGCGAGAGGGGCAAGCACTGGTCATCGGTGGACTCATCCAGAGCCGGGACATCCGCAACATGCAAAAGATACCGATCCTTGGCGACTTGCCACTTGTCGGAGCCCTGTTTCGTTTCTACACCGAGACGCGCCAGAACACGAACCTGATCATCACGATCACGCCGCACATCATTCCGGCGCCCAGTGGTGGCAATGCAGGTCCAGGCTCGTAACCAAGACTCGGTGACGAAAGGACTCATCTTCATGCGGATCATCCCAGGCGCAGCCGTCCTCGCGCTCGCCTTCGCACTTGCTACTGCCGGATGCAACGATCATTCGCTATCTTTGGATTTGACGCCCAACCCGCTTGTCGTCGGCCTTACCGACACGCAGGCCACCATTCACGCGCACGTCGTCGCAAAGGGCTTCGGCACGATTCCGTTCTCATCGGTGCAGTTCGCGGTGTTCAACGGCGACAACTCGATGCTCGCGAGCCAGACCGAAGCGGTGGACGCTACGATGCAGGCCGCGCCGTTCGGCGGCTTCGCCGTGGACAAGGACTACACGTTTCCGATCAACGGCGCGCTCGTGGCGCTTTCCGGCACGAAATACGTGTTGGTCAAGATCTTGGATCCGAACGGCAACATACTGACGCAATCGCGGCTGAACATTGACGTCCATCTGCTCAAAGGGCTGAATCTTCCATCGGTATTTCAACCGGCCTCTAGTCCGCATCCGTGACGCCGCGGCGGCGCGGCGGGGGGCGGACGCGGCGACGCAGCGGTCGATCCGGTTGGCTGATATTCTTGGTATTGCTGGCGGTCGTTGGCGGCGGTCTTTGGCTTCAACGTCATCAACTCGCGACGATGTTCAAGCCCAAGCCCGCGCCGCGACACGTTGCAGTCGAGCCGACGGCGGGGCCCGAGGAGCCGTCGGTCGCGCCCACGGTCGCGCCGCCCACACCGGTTGCGACGTCGACCGCATCGCCCGGCGCTTCGCCAAGCGCCACCCCGTCGGGAGCGCCTCGCGTCGCCATCATCATCGATGATTGCGGTTACAGCATGGACCGTGACAAACCGTTTCTGACGCTCCCCATTCCGGTGACGCTCTCGGTGCTCCCATTGACGCCGCACGGCCGCGAGATCGCCGACGCGGCTTTGGCGGCCGGAAAGTTCGCGATTGTGCATTTGCCGATGCAGCCGGAGTCTTCGGCTGCAAACCCGGGGCCGGGAGCGATCACAACCGAGATGACCGACGATGAGGTCCGCGCGCAAGTGAAGGACGATCTCGACGCGCTGCCCGCGATGCCCGGCGCGAACAATCATATGGGCAGCCGAGCGACTTCCGATCAGCGCGTCATGAACGATGTCATCGGCGTATTCAAGGAACGCCGCATGTTCTTCATCGACTCGATGACCAGCCCGTTAAGCGTCGGCGCATCGACGGCACGAGCCATGGATGTGCCGAACGCGACGCGCGCCATATTTCTGGACAATCAAGTCACCGTGCCGTACATCGAAGGCCAGCTCAAAGCCACGATGGCTCGAGCCTTGAAGTATGGTTCCGCTATCGCCATCGGTCATCCGAATCCGCAAACGGATCAAGCACTCGAGGAAATGATTCCGCAGATGCAGGCCGCGGGCATCGTGTTCGTGCCGGCCCAATCCCTCGTGCAATAACTGTAGGAGGGCAACCGTACTAGGGCAACCGTACTAGGGCAACCGTACTAGGGCAAGCATCGCTTGCCCAGTCGTTCCGTAAGAGGGCAAGCATCGCTTGCCCAGGCTAATGAGTGTTCGATGGTAACCTGTGGGGCCGACCTTTATGGTCGGCCAGGCCGATGATAAAAATCGGCCCTACAAAGTATCTACCCGCGCGGCCGCACTGACGACATAGCGCGGCCGCATCTCGAGCGCAACATGCCCAGATGCGCCGCCCACCGATCGCGCTTGCCGATCTGGCCAACCCACCAGACACAGCAGAACTCTGCGCGTGCGACGAAACCGAAACTGCGGCCGCGATCGACCGCGTTCGCGCCAGACTCATGAGACGGCGAAAAGCAATGCTGGCTCGTAATGGACCGAGCGCAGAGCTCGATCGCCTGGTAGCATCACTGCGAAGATTGCAAAATCCTCAACTCACCGCTTATGAAGTTGAAGGATCACTTGTACTCTCGGAGCCGTTCAACGGGATCGCTCGCGCCTGTCCGGTCGCACCAGCCGATATCGCGCGTAAAGCCGCCGACTCGCTCTTCGGAAAACGTGCACCCGCCGCGCTCCGGCGCGTTCTTGCGGCATTTGGCGAGGCAGCACTGTCCTGCGCATGCAAAGCGGGCGTCACCATCTGCATCGTGCCCGCCGATGTTCGTTTCTCTGAAGTCTCTGCATCGGTCGCGCGATGCGTCCCCGGCATCGACGATTGGTCCGCGCCCCCGTCGGGCTTGTTCGTGGTGGAAGACCGGCGTGTGCTCTTGCGCGATCGTGCGCTCTCGATGACCGCGGCACATGAATTCGCGCACGCGCTCGATGCCTCGCTCGCCTCCCGCCCGAAATCGTACTTTTCATTTGAGAGCGAAGAACTTCGGTATTATTTCGCCACCGCCACCGGCTATGTCAACGAATATGCGGCAAGCGGCCTCGATGAGTACTTTGCCGAGAGCGTTCGCGCGTATGTCGAAGTGAACGATCCGGCATGTGCTTGGCTGCCTCTGACGCGACAAGATCTGTTCCTCCGGGATGCGCGCATGTTCACGCTCGTCGAGCGGCTGTTCGCAAGCGGATTCGCGGCGCGGGAGCGGCGTCGCGCGAAGAGACTCTGACCAACGACCAACACAACCAAGCACTGAGGTTGGGCCGTAAGGCCCATCAATTCCGAGAGGTCGAGTCTTATCTTCTAGAGGACGTACTAATCTGCTCGTAGTGCCGAGGCACGGCATCTTCGGCTTTTGAGGTGTAGTCATGCGCAAGATCGCTATCGCTATGGCGGTGGGCATCGTTTTCTTGGCCGGCTGTAGCCACTCGCTCTCAACCACGCCACAGCCAAACGGATTGGCCCAAGCTGATCGAAATCAACGCGGGGTGTCGCCCGACAGTGCACCGACGCACTATCGTGTGCTGCATAGATTTCAAGGCGGCGCTGATGGAATGTTTCCGCGGGCGGGTTTGGTTCGGGATGGGGCCGGCAACCTCTTCGGCACCACCGAGCGCGGCGGCTCCGGGAGTTGCCCTAACGGATGCGGCGTGGTCTTCAAAGTGGACCCAAGCGGTAACGAATCGGTTCTTCATAGCTTTGACAATAGCGACGGGAAACGTTCATTTGCATCGTTGGTCCTGGATGCGGCCGGCAATCTTTACGGCACCACGTTTTGGGGCGGCCCGTCATTCTTTGGAGTCGTATTTAAGGTAGACCCGAGCGGCAACGAGAGCGTGCTTCACGGTTTTGCAACAGAGGGAAATCCGCACGCGGCACTCATTAGAGACGCGGCCGGCAATCTTTTTGGCACAGCTGAGTCCGGGGGATTACGGGGCCGCGGATCGGTGTTTGAAGTAGACCAAAACGGCATCTACTCCGAAATTCACGCGTTCGACAATACCGACGGATACTTTCCACGAGCGAATGTGATCCAGGATGGAACCGGCAATCTTTATGGCACGACAGAACGCGGCGGGCCCTCGGGCAATTGCGGGCCTGGAGGTTGCGGAGTCGTATTCAAGTTAGATAGACACGGAAACGAAACGGTGCTCCACACCTTCAGCAGCACAGACGGAGCATTCCCAGACGGCGGTCTCGTGCGCGATTCAGCCGGAAATCTATACGGTACTACGCGCATCGGCGGATCGACCAATTGTACAGACTCATCAGGCTGTGGAGTGGTGTTCAAATTAGACCCGAGCGGCAACGAGACGATACTCTTCCGCTTCAAAGGAAAATCTGGTGAGCGTCCGGTCGCCGGCTTGATCCGCGATGCGGACGGCGACCTTTTCGGCACCACCGAAGGCGGCGGATCGTTGGGCTTCGGTGTTGTGTTCAAGCTCGACCCAAGCGGCAAAGAAACCGTACTCCATACGTTCGAGAGTTCGGACGGCGGGCCGCTAGGCGGTTTGGTTAGGGACGCTGCCGGCAATCTTTATGGCACCGCGCAGTACAATTCCGGCAACGGCGTCGTATTCGAACTAACTCACTAACTGCCGGACCGTCGAGCAAAGCGAGAAGCCCCGCACAACGATGCGGGGCTTCTTCGATTACGTCCGATCACCGAGACTAATCGACGGCTATCGCTTCATTCAATTATGGTCGTTATGGTTGTCGGCATCGTTGCCGTGATCATGTTGATGCTTCTTCCAGTATTGCTTGCAATGACCCGGCGGCCAGCACGGCGGTGTATAACCACGGCGAAAGCGGCCAGAGAGGTTCGTTGACTTGCACGGCACACCGGCTCCGTCGAACGTACATGCTTGCGTGCCGTTGTTCGTCGAGTACGCGACAATGTTATTCGGATAGACGATTCGGCCGTCACCATAAACGCGGCCGCCGTCGCGCGTGTAGCCGACCACAGAGTTGGCGTACGCAACCTTGTGCTCGTAGTTGTTGTAAAGCACGATGCCGACGGCAAGAGCTAATGCGCCAAGGGCAATATTGCGCGTGCTCGTTTGACCCGCCGTATCGGCCGTGACGGGAGACACATACCCACCCACGAGCGATGCGACAAGTGCAAGGCTCACGAATGTCCTCGTAAAGGATAGCCGGTACTTTGAAATCGTTTGCATGTGATGACTCCTTCTTCACGTCATCGTTCCCAATTTATCATCGTCTATATCGCGAATATCGAGTTCGCTATTGCCAACCGCTAACTCGCAGCGCAACAGCAGGCGACGATGAAAATGTCAGCGTCGACGTCGTATTTGAACGGCCCGGCATGCGCTTGGTTGCGTCAATTCGACAAGAAGCCGCGTCGCGCGGGGCAGGCTATGCGGTGCTGCTTTTCAACCTCAACAAGAACAGCGCGATCCAGCCGACGGTGACGATCGCCAACGCGCAGCGAACGTCATTTGACGCGACCAAGATCGTGTACGGAAAGAATCAGTACGACGACTCGAAGAACAACGTCTGGACCGGTCCGGTCACGAAAAACCTCGGCACTCTGAAGTCCACGTTTACGATCAACCTACCGCCGTGGAGCATGACGGTCGTCAAGCTCCAGTAGATTCGAGCGTGCGTAGCTCAGTTCAGCAACGCGAGATCGCCGAGCATCACGAGTATCATCACGTTCATTGTGTTCGCCATCCAGCAATTCGTGCACTTCATCTTCGTGATGAACAACAAGCTGTAGAGCAAATAGAGCGAAACCGCCGTCGCGGCGGCGGCGGCAACGAGCGCTGCAATCCGAACAGGCGCAACAGAGAAGAAGAACGACGCGACGGCTATTGCCGGATAGTATGCAAGACCTATGGCCGCATTATCGACGCCGCCAAAGAGCCGAGCGCGCGGCGTTTGCACCACGCTCTTGTCCAGCAACTCTCCCCGTCGATCTGCCTCAGCCTTGTTGTGCATCTCGAGGGAGGCTTGAAATCCAACTATGCAGCACGCAATGACAAGCGCATGCATGCACCAAAAAAAGAACAGCTTCACGCCCGCATGAACTCGGCCATTCGCGCCAATCCTTCGATGACGGCCTCACGTCCCGCCGCCCACGTCACGCGCAGATAACCTTCGGTGTTGCTCGCAAAGACGTTGCCTGGGACCGTCACCACGTCGTTGCGATCCAGGAGCGCGCATGCGGCGGCAGTCGAGTCGTGGGCGAGCCGCTCGGGCAGGCGCACGAGGAGATAGAAGGCGCCGGCGGGTTCGACGATATCGAGCCGGTTGAAACGAGCGGCTTCGAGCACCGCACGCCGTTGATCGACGTACCACGGCAGGTGCGCTCGCAGTCGAACCGGATCGCGAAAAAGTTCAAGTGCCACGCGCTGACCGAAATGACTTGCCGACAACAGCACGAGCGAGTGCATGCGTCCGGCGGCCAACGCGATCTCGACCGGTGCGATAAGAAAGCCCATGCGCAAGCCGGTGAGCGCGCACGACTTGGAGAGGCTTGTGACCGTCACTGTATACGGATATTCGTCAGCGAGCGAGCGGTAGGGCTCAGCCGTGTACGTCAGCTCGCGATACACTTCGTCGACGAGGACATATACCGGCGGACCGGGCCGAGCCGCCAGACCGCGAGCGAGTGCGATGACTTCACTCGGCGGCATGACCGCACCCGTTGGGTTGGCGGGAGACGCGAGCACGATGAGTCTGGTTAGAGACGTCATGCTCGCGAGAATTGTCTCCGCGCGAGGGATGAACGCATTGTCGGCGCGTAGATCGATGGCGCGCCAAGCGATGCCTTCGAGTTCGCAGACTTTGTGGTAGATCGGATAACCCGGATTTGTGACCAGCACTTCGTCGCGGCCAGGTTCGGCGAGCGTTTTGATCGCGAGGAAGATCGCTTCTTGCGAGCCCGTCGTCACGCACACGCAGTCGGGGTTACGGAAAAATGCGCCGCCATAGACGTCCGCTACGAGTTCGCGCAGTTCCGGAATTCCCGCATACGAAGTATAGAGAAGACCGTGCTCCCGCACCCATTCGACCGCCGATTCAAATGGCGCGATATCGGGCTTGAGGCTCGGCTCGCCGATCCCAAGATCGATCGAGGTCGGCCGCTTGCGGTCGTGCATCGCCCGGATGCCGGACGGCGCGATGTTCAAGAGGCGAGAATTTGCGATGGCCACGCTTATACCGCCAACCCATACTCGCGCAGCGTTTCGTTGAGCGACGTCTTCTTGTCGGTGGCGGCGGAGCGCTGACCGATGATGAGCGCGCATGGCGTGCCGTACACGCCCGCAGCAAACGTTTTGTCTTGCGTGCCGGGAATGACGACCGCGCGCGCGGGTATCGTGCCCTTGATGGTCTTCGGAGCGGAGCCCGTGACGTCGATGATCGGCGTGCTCGCCGTCAGCACGACGCCAGCGCCAAGCACAGCTTCGCGCTGCACGACCACGCCTTCCACGATCACGCACCTCGATCCGATGAATGCGCCGTCCTCGATGATCACCGGTTGCGCGTTCGGCGGTTCGAGAACGCCGCCGATGCCCACGCCGCCGGAAAGGTGCACGCCCGCACCGATCTGTGCACAGCTTCCGACCGTGGCCCACGTGTCGACCATCGTGCCTTCGCCGACCCACGCGCCGATGTTGACGAATCCCGGCATGAGGATGACGCCGGGCGCGAGATAGCTGCCGTAGCGCGCGACGCCTGGCGGCACGACGCGAACGCCCGAGCCAGCCCATTTGTTCTTCGGCGGAATCTTATCGAAGAACGCCAACGGCCCCGCTTCGGATGAGGTGCTCTCGTGAAGGAGAAAGTAGAGTAGAATCGCCTCTTTGAGCCACGCATTGACGACCCAGCCGCTATCGCCGGCTTGTTCGGCTACGCGAAGCTCTCCGCAGTCCAAACCCGCGATGGCACGATTGACGGCCGTGCGAACAGCGGAGTCGTGCAAGAGTGAGCGATCGGAGAAGGCGCCACTGATGATCGGTTGGAGCGGTTCGTACTTCGGATCCATCTTGCGTCTTGTTCGCCGCACTACGACGGACGCCCCGCGTCCCGAGGTTTGACACCGATGCGCCGCAAAAGGTATAATTGCGGTCGGCCAACGCGCCTAATCGCAGTTGCGCCCGACGATGGCGCGTCGTCTAATGGTAGGACCGCAGACTCTGAATCTGCTTGTGGAGGTTCGAGTCCTTCCGCGCCAGCCAAGACCTGAGGGGCGCAAGGCGCCCTTCAGCATTCTCGCAGGGCCCCATCGTCTAGAGGCCTAGGACGCCGCCCTCTCAAGGCGGAGACAGGGATTCGAATTCCCTTGGGGCTACCAAATTCAACCTCGTCCGATAAAGCCGATTCTGAAACGGATCGTCAATGATTGAGAGATGCGCAAGGCAAGATCCGATTTCGATGCTGTAAATGCGGCAAGACCATCGAGCGGCAAGGCTTCGATGTATCCTGTATCGTCTTCATCTCGAATTGGGAAGATAAGGAACTACAACAGCGCCAGCAGTTCTTTTGTCATATGCAATGCTTCGAGATATCTGCCCCATTCGCGGATTGGCATATCGCGCAATTCTAGCGAAACATCAGGAAGTAAATCACAAACGGCGTCAACAACAAGAGCGCGCCCAGAAACGCTGTTGACTTTCGGCCGATTTGAAGTCCATGGACAATCGCGAACAGAACGACTGAAAAGAAGGAGACCACGATCGCAGACAACCCAATGGTGGTGATGATCGGCCACCTCGCGACGAATTGCGACAAAGCCCGAAACAATCCACCGCCAGTCACTCGGTCCATAACGAAAGCAAGCATCGTCATCGAGAAAACGGCAGCCGGCAGAAGCATCAGCACTTCCGGCCACACCTGTCCGCGCGGCCGTTCGTATCCCAGTTTGATGGCGAGATAATCGAGAACCGCGTCTACGACGTTGCGCAGCGACCCCGATAAAGTATCGTCGAAGCCGCTACTGAGCATCCCACGCCGCGGTGAATTTGTCGACGAGTGCCGAGGCGGTCTTGTCATCGGTGCCCGTCACAGCGACGGCCAGATTTTCAGGGAGGCAAAAGACGACGGCCTGGAAAGCGCCTTTATCGCCGAATAAGACGATGCTGCCGTCCTTGTGCGCCTTGCCGCTCGTCACATGTTTGAAGCCCGAACTCGTGAGTGCGGTCGCGACGCTCACCGCGCATTGAGATGGCGTTTCCGTGATCTTGAAATTCTGGGTGGTCACCGAGGACCCGTCCGCCAACGACCCGATCGGCGTCGCCGCGAGAATGAAAGCCCCGGTCAAGGCCGCAACAGCGTATTTCATGGTGAAGTACACTCCAACACGTAAAGCAGTGGTCAGATGAACGCTCGTTTTTGATTAACCGCCCGGCAGTACCTACCGGCGGACGCGGCAGGGAGCGTTCGTCGATGCGGGGGAATTCGGAGACCTTGAAAACGCACACAAAGCCTTCGCTGGCCGACATCGGGACTTATTTCCTGACACTGGGCGCGACCGGATTCGGCGGCCCCGTGGCGCTCGCCGATTATATTCGGCGTGATCTGGTGCAGCAGCGCGGTTGGCTCACCGACGACGAGTACAAGGAAGGCCTTGCGATCGCGACCGCGTGTCCGGGCCCGCTCGCGTATCAGCTCGGCGTGTACTGCGGCTTTGTGCTCAAAGGGTTATCCGGCGCGCTGGTGGCGGCCATCGCGTTTGCGTTAGCTCCGTTCTTGATCGTCATCGCGCTCGCGTCGCTCTACTCGCACTTCGCCGGAAGCTGGCAATTGCGCGCCCTGTTCTACGGCATCGGCCCGGTGATCATCGCGCTCATCATCAAAGCCTGTTGGAATCTCGGCGTCAAGACGATCGGCCGAAATCTCATCGCGTTGGCGGTTGCGATATTGGCCTGTGCGATAACGATCATCGTCAAGAAGGAGCTGACGGCTCTTTTCATCGCAGCCGGGGTCTTAGGCATCTTGATATTCACCAAGCCGACTGCGGCCAAGCCGCCGGCAAAGTCCGTGGAGCCGAAAAGCAGCGCGGCAACAACTGCGATCCCACCGACGATCTTTGGTGCGCTCATCGGCCCGAGCGCGGGAATGCCTGCCAAGCTCTTTGTCTTTTTCTTCAAGACCGGTTTTCTTGTTTTCGGCAGCGGGCTCGTCATCGTGCCATTCTTGCAATCGTATTTGGTGGATCAGTACGGCTGGTTGTCGCAGCAGCAGTTCGTCGATGCTGTTGCCATCGGTCTCATGTCGCCGGGGCCGGTCGTGATAACGGCGACGTTTGTGGGTTATCTGCTTAGCGGCTTTGCAGGCGCGGTCGCGGCCACGATCGGCATTTTCATGCCGTCGATCCTCTTCACGGTGATCGGCACACCGCTTTTGCGGCGGTATCGGACCAATCCGCGGTTGCAAGGTTTCGTCATGGGCATCACCGTGGCCGTGGTCGGCGTTCTCATCGGTACATCGTATCTCGTCGGCCAATCGGTCGTAGTCGACTGGCTCACCGCGTTGCTTGCCATTGCAGCGCTCGCGGTTTGCTTGTTCGTCAAGCGAGTGCCGGATCAGCTCACGGTGGCGGCGGGCGGCATCATCGGATTGCTCGCATATCCGATGATGCACGTGGTCAAGTGAAGACCAGCGCGTGATATCGAAATCCAGCATCCTTCGGAGGGCGCTATGACGATCGAGCGACAGACGTTGTACCGCGATCTCATCGAATGGATTGTCGTTGCCGTCGCGATAGCCGGCGCTTGGCCGACCATAGCGTTCACAGCCGTCACGAGGCAGATTCCTCTCGCGCCGATTGTCACAGCCGTATTGCTGGCGATCCTCTATTGGCGTCTGGCAAGCGGTCTAGTGTGGGTATATTTCGGCTATCAATCGAGAATCGCCAAACTCAAAACGATACGTGCCGCTGCGCTTCGTCAGTCGCAAGCATCCACCTCAGATGCATCGGAGTAGCAATCAGGCGCACTCTGCGAGGGGAGCACCGGCCGGGCGAGAGGAAATGACCGAGTCCAATCGGAGGAGCTAATTGCAAGCAGTCATTCTTGTCGGCGGTGAAGGAACGAGGTTACGCCCGCTCACCCTCGCGTTGCCAAAACCCATGGCGCCGCTGCTGGGCAGGCCATTCATCGGCTGGATCATCGCGCGCCTCGCGGCCGAAGGGGTCGACGACATCATCCTTTCGTGCTGCTACCTTCCGGATGCCATCGAAGCGCACTACGGCGACGGCCGAAGCATGGGCGTCAGACTGCACTATGTCGTCGAGAACGAGCCCCTCGGGACTGCCGGAGCCATCAAGAATGCGCGCGAGCTCATCCACGGCCCCGTCTATATCTGCAACGGCGACATAATCACGGGCCTCGACCTCACAGCGCTGCGCGGAGCGCACGTGCAAAACAACGCCATCGCCACCATTCACACGCGCGAAGTCGAAGATCCGAGCCACTTCGGCGTCGTCGAAACGGCCGCGAACGGACGCGTCAAGCGCTTCGTCGAGAAGCCCGAGCCCGGACAGACCGACGCACGCGACATCAACGCGGGCACTTACATACTCGAACTCGACGCCGTCGACGCCATACCGGGCGGTCGAGCGGTCTCCATCGAGCGCGAAGTTTTCCCCGAGCTTATCACCCGCACCGGTCGTGTGTTCGCGGTGTCCACACAAGACTATTGGATCGATGTTGGCCGGCCGTCCACGTACATCCAATCCCACCGCGACATTCTGGATCGCAAGCTCGAACATCCGCTTGGCGTGGAAGTCGCGAATGACGTCTGGTCGGCGGACGGCGCGCCGTTACCGCACGGAGTCAAGGTGAGCGGTCCGGCCTACATCGGTCCGGGCGTCACTTTAGGAGCAGGTTCGACCATCGAACCGTATAGCGTGCTCTACGCCGGGTGCCGCGTGGGCGACGGCGCCACGATTGGGGCCGCCATTTTGTGGCCCGGTTGCGTAGTTGGGGCCGGCGCCATCGTCCGCGACGCAATACTCGGTCTCGACGTCGTGGTCGAGCCGGGCGCCACCGTGCCGCCGGAGTCGGTGCTTGGTCAGGGCGAGCGCGTGCCCGGCGCTGGGGTTGCGCGCTAGCGCACCGTGGACGCCCTCACCTCGCTCAACGACGACCAACGCGCGGCCGCACTTCAGACAGAAGGTCCCGTGCTCATCTTCGCCGGCGCGGGCAGCGGCAAGACGCGCGTCCTCACCCATCGCATCGCGCACATCCTCGAGGCCGGACTCGCGCCCGCGCATCGCATTCTCGCAGTGACCTTCACCAACAAGGCTGCCGGCGAATTGAAACGACGGCTGGCCGATCTCGTGGGCCCGGCGTCGGCGGGACTTTGGGTGGGAACCTTTCACTCGATCGGCGTTCGCATGTTGCGGCGCGACGGCGCAGCGGTAGGTGTCGCGCCGAACTTCGTCATCTACGACGACGCCGACCAGCGCACGCTTGTCAAAGAGATCCTGCGCGACCTCAACCTCGACGAGAAGCATTTCGCGCCGGGTGCCATGCTCCACAAGATAAGTCGCGCGAAGGAGCGTTGCATCACCCCGGAGGCGTACGCGAGCAGCTCCGAAGGCGAGCTCTCGCCCACGATCGCGTCGATCTACTTCGAATATCAACGCCGGCTTGGCCAAGCATCCGCTCTCGATTTCGACGACCTCATCATGCACGCGCTTTCGCTCGCCGAACGCCCCGACGAGATCGGCAACGCGTGGCGCGAACGTTTTTTGTACGTCTTAGTCGACGAGTACCAGGATGTCAATGAAGCGCAGTATCGCATGGTGCGGGCGCTTTCGAGGGGCTCGGGCAACATCTGCGTAGTGGGCGACGACGATCAGAGCATCTACGGTTTCCGCGGCGCGGACCACCGCATCATCCTTCGATTCGAGCGCGATTTCCCGGGAGCCGCCACATTCCGGCTCGAGCGGAACTACCGTTCGAGCGCCGCGGTGCTCTCGGCCGCGAACGCGCTCGTGTCGCGAAACACGCAGCGTCACCGGAAAAAACTGTGGACCGAACGCGAGGACGGCACACCCGTCACGGTTTACGCCGGCAACACCGATCGCGATGAAGCGCGTTATGTGGTAGATTCTATCCGCCAATCTATGCACGACTTTGGTCTTGGCCCCAACGACTTCGTCGTGCTGTATCGCACGAATGCCCAGTCACGCTCGTTTGAAGAAGCGTTGCTTGTCGAAGGCATTCCGTATCGCATCGTTGGCGGCGTCGGCTTTTACGCGCGCGCCGAAGTCAAAGATGCGCTCGGCTACTTGCGCTATATCGCCAATCGCAACGACGGCGTCAGTCTGCGGCGCATCATCAACGCACCCAAGCGCGGCATCGGCACGGCCACACTTAACTCTATTGCCGACGAGGGCGCGCGCCGCGGGCTCAATTTTGCGCAAGCACTCGCCCAGGACGAACTCGTCGCACAGGTCGCGCCAAAAAAGGTCAAAGATATCCGAGCGTTCATGCGCGACATCGAACGCTTCACGGCGCTTTCCGCGCTCGAAGGTCCGGCCAAGCTGATCGTAAGCGTGCTCGAAGAAACAGGTTACCTGCGCGACTTGCGCTCGGAGGATACGGTTGAAGCGAGGTCGCGGCTGGAAAATCTGCAAGAGCTCGTGGGCGTGGCGCGCGATTTCGAGGAGCGTGAGGGACCCGACCTCGACCAGTTTCTCGCCACCATCTCGCTGGTCTCCGACCTCGACCGGCTCGACGACAGCGAACGCTACGTCACGTTGATGACACTGCACATGGCCAAGGGGCTCGAGTTCCCAGTCGTGTTCCTATGCGGCATGGAAGAAGGGATTTTCCCCCACAATCGGGCGCTGCTCGATCCGGCCGACATCGAGGAAGAGCGCCGCCTTTGCTATGTCGGGATGACGCGCGCCATCGATCGCCTCACCCTCACCTACGCAAAACGCCGCCTCACCTTTGGAAGCGCGTATATGCATCCGCCTTCGAGATTCTTAGGCGAAATGACCGGCTTAGAATACCTCAACGCCCAGCCGGTGGCGTCGCTCGGGTTTGGCGGCAGTTGGGACGATGTTGCGTTGCCGGAGCCTTCGCTGCGCGACGATATCGAACTCCAAGCGGGCGACCACGTCGTCCACAAGAAATTCGGAACCGGCGTGGTGTTGGACGTCAAAGGCGCCGGCGGCGACGCGTTCGTGACCGTGAACTTCGATGAGGTCGGGCGGAAAAGCATCATGCTCAACTACGCCAAGTTGGAAAAGGTCGGATAGGATCGCCGCTTCGCCGACCGCGGCAAAGGTCCGTCGTTCCGGCGGTGGAACCTAACGCCGGGAATATGAATACTCCGATTCGCGTGGCGGTCGCCGGGGCACACGGCAAGATGGGCGCGTTCACGATTTCAGCACTGCGCGCTGCAGGGGGCATGGAATATGTCGGAGGACTTGTGCGCGGCGGCCCGGCCGACGCAAGCGAATACGCCGACCTATCCTCACTCGTCAGCAAAGCGCGGCCCGACGTGCTCGTCGATTTCTCGGTCTTTCCGGCAAGCAAAGCCATCGCGCTCGACGCGATCGGTCGCGGCGTGCGGCCGGTGATCGGCGCGTCCGGCTACGGTGCCGGCGACGTGCAAGAGTTGCGCGAAGCGGTCGCGAGCAGCGGCACCGGCTGCGTATTCGCGCCAAATTTCGCGATCGGCGCGGTGCTCATGATTAAGTTTTCGGTCGAAGCCGCGCGCCACTTCGGCGCCGTCGAAATTGTCGAGATGCATGAATCGGGCAAAAAGGACGCGCCATCGGGCACGGCCATGGCCACCGCGCGTGCCATCGGCGCCGTGCGCGCATTCGAACGCGCGCCGACAGCATCGGTGATCGCGCAAGGCGCCCGCGGCGCCGACGTGGGGGGCATCGGCGTCCACAGCCTCCGGATGCCCGGCGTGGTCACTCATCAAGAGGTCCGATTCGGCGGCGACGGCGAGCAGCTCACCATCATGCACGATTCCAGCTCACGATCGTCGTTCATGCCGGGCGTGCTCTTGGCGGTGCGGGCGGCAAAGGGTCTCACTTGCTTTGTCGACGGATTGGGAGAACTGCTTTGAACCGCCCGGCTCGTATCGCCATCGTCGGCGCGGCCGGACTTGTTGGTGAAACTCTCTTGCGCGTGCTCGAGGAACGCGGGTACGCCCCTGAATCCCTCGCGTTGTTCGGCGGGGAGCGGTCGGCGGGCAGCATGCTGACGGCATTCGGCAAACATTGGCCCGTGCGCGCGCTGCGAGAGGAGAGCGATCTCGCCGGCGTCGATGTCGCATTCTTCGCGGCCGATGCTGCGACCAGCACGCGGTTTGCCAAACCGGCGGCTGCGGGTGGCGCGATCGTCATCGATAAGTCGTCGGTCTTCCGGCTGGATCCGGCAGTCCCCCTAGTCGTGCCGGAAGTCAACCCCGGCGCGATCGCCGGCGCGCATCTCGTCGCCAATCCGAACTGCGCCGCCATACCGCTTGCGATGACGCTCGCGCCGATCGCGCGCGCGTTCGGCGTTGCCTGGACCAGCGTCGCGACGTATCAGAGCGTTTCCGGCGCCGGCCGCGACGCGCTCGACGAATTCCGCGCGCAAAGCGCCGGCTCGGACACCGTACGCGCGTTGCCGCGACGCATCGTCGGCAATGCGGTGCCCGAGAACGGCCCGTTCGACGAGAACGGCGACGGCGAAGAGGAACGGAAAATAGCCGCCGAGTTGCGCAAGATCCTCGCGCTGCCCACATTACCGGTCTCCGCTACATCGGTGCGAGTGCCCGTTGCCGTGGGCCACTGCGAAGCGATCGCGTTCGGCACGCGAGATGCGGCCACGCGCGATGAAATCGCGAAAGCGTTTCGCGCTGCTCCCGGATTGACGTTCCTCGAGGGCGCTGAGTATGCCACCGCGCTCGATGTGGCGGGCACCGACGACGTGGTGGTCGGACGGCTTCGGCCGGATGCGGCGCATCCCGGCGCGTGGCTGTGCTGGGTCGCATGCGACAACTTGCGCAAGGGCGCAGCGACGAACGCGATACAGATCGTGGAATCCATCGGCGCGGCAGCCGGAAAGATCGCAGTATAAGATGGAAGCGGCGCGCTTAGCGCGGACGATCGTCGTGCAGAAGTTCGGAGGATCATCGCTTGCCACGCCCGAGCTTCGCGAGCTGGCCGCGCAACGCGTGATGGCCGTGCTCGACGCGGGTAAGGCGGCGGTCGTAGTGACATCGGCCATGGGGCGCTTGCCCGCGCCGTATGCCACCGATTCGCTCGCAGCGCTGGCGCCCCGCGCGCAAGCCGGACCCAACCGGGATCTCTTGCTCGCGACCGGCGAGATGATCGCCGCCGGCGTTTTCGCCGAATTGCTCGGCGAGCGAGGCGTGCCTTCCCTCGCGCTCACGGGCGAACAAGCCGGCATCCTCACTGACAAGACGCACGGGGACGCCGCGATCGCCCGCGTCGACGCGGCGCGCCTTCACGCGCTGCTTGCTGCCGGCATCACTCCTGTCGTCGCGGGATTTCAAGGCGCTTCGGCGGACGGCACCATCACAACGCTCGGGCGCGGCGGCAGCGATCTCACCGCCGTCGCGCTCGCAAGTTCGCTCGGCGACGCGAAATTGGAAGTCTTCACCGATGTCGATGGCGTCATGACCGCCGATCCACGGCGCGTCGTCGATGCTCATACCATCGGCGCGCTCACGTTCGAAGAGTTGAGCGAACTCGCGGCTCACGGCGCGCGCGTCATGCACGACAAAGCGGCGGAACTCGCGCACAGCGCGCGGACGCCACTATCGGTGCGCAGTCTTCGAACGGGGTTTGGCACCGAGATCAGCGACGATGCGTTCATCGATCATTCACGTCCGGTGTCGGGCATCGCGACCATGGAAGGCTATACGTTCGTCCACGCGACTCCCGAGGCGGCCGGCGCCAAAAGCGGATGGGAACGCGACGCGTTCAAGAAACTCGCCGACGCGGAAATCAGCATCGATTGCGTGAACGTCAACGCGGCCGGCATATTCTTCATCGTGGCGGACAGGGAGTACGAGCGTGCGCACGCGCTGTTCGAGGATGGGCCGCTCGCTTTACGCGCACGCCGCGACTGCGCCAAGATCTCCATCGTCGGTGCAGGAATGCGCGGCACGCCGGGCGTGGTGTATCGCGTCGTCGACGCGCTCTCGCGCGCGGGCGTGCCGATCATCCATAGCACCGATTCGAATATCACCGTGTCGGTGCTCGTGCCGGGGTCGCAGGCAGGCGTCGCCGAAACGGCTCTCCACGATCACTTCGGTTTGAAAGGATAGGCGGCTATGAGAACCGGCCGGTTCGGACCAGTCGTCACGGCCATGATCACGCCGATGCGTGCGAACGGCGCCGTGCACTTCGATGAGGCAAAACGGCTCGCGCGGTGGCTGTGCGATCATGGCTCGACCGGCATCGTGGTGAGCGGCACGACGGGCGAAGGGCCGACGTTGACGGACGACGAGAAGGTCCGATTGTACCGCGAAGTTGCCGAAGCGGTCGGCGCTCGCGCCGCGGTCATCGCCAATACCGGCGGCAACGACACGCGAGCGTCGGTGGAACTCACGCGCCGCGCCTGTGCAGCCGGCGTAAACGCAATCCTGGCTGTCGGTCCGTACTATAATAAGCCGCCGCAGGCCGGTCTTGTGGCACACTTCACGGCCATGGCCGATGCTTCAAGCGTGCCGGTCATGATCTACAACATTCCGGGGCGCACCGCGGTCAACGTCTTGCCCGAAACCCTCGCCGTTCTGGCCGGTCATCCACGAATCCGGGCGGTGAAAGAATCTAGCGGCGATCTCATGCAGATCGCCGAGGTCGTCGCCCGCACGCCGGCCGACTTCGACGTCTACTCCGGCGACGACCATTTGGCGCTCCCGACAGCGGCGATCGGGGGCTGCGGCGTCGTGAGCGTGGCAAGCCACGCGGCGGGACCCCAGATCCGCGCGATGCTCGACGCCTTCGCGCGCGGCGAAAACGATGCCGCAGCCGACCTGCACATCAGCCTGCTGCCGCTCATCGGCGCGCTCTTCGCCGTGACAAGTCCGATCCCGGTCAAGGCGGCGGCGCGCATGCTCGGTTTCGACGCCGGCTCGTGCCGTCCACCGCTTTGCGAACTGACGAGCGATCAAGAGCGCGCGTTGACGGCCGCGATCGCGCCATGGATCGCGGTCCAAGCAGCGGCCGCTGTCGTCTGAATCGTTGATCACCGGTTCCCTATCTATTTTGGGCTGCCGCGTCGACGCCGTGGACACAGCCGCGGCCGTCGATCTCATCGGTGGCTGGCTGAACGAACGACGCGCAGCGCATGTGGTCACGTTCGGCGCCGAGATGGCCGCACTCGCCGCGCGCGACGGCCGTTATCGCGACGCGATCAACGCTGCTGATCTCGTTGTGCCCGATACCGTCGGCGTGATCTGGGCGTCCGGCGTGCTCGGCCATCGGCTGCCCGAACGCGTCGCCGGCATCGATCTCGTCGATCGCGTGCTCGAGACCTACGCGTCACGCGGTTTGCGCTTGTTCGTGCTCGGCGCTTCGGCCGGCGTCGCCGAATCGGCCGCGCAACTGCTCGCCACGCGTTATGAGGGAGTTGTGATCGCCGGCATGCATCATGGCTACTTCGCGGCCGACCACGACGATGACGTCGCGCGGCTCGTGCGCAGCGCGAACGCAAATCTCTTGCTCGTCGCGCTCGGCTTTCCGAATCAAGAGTATTGGATCCGCGACAATCTGCACGCGGTAGGCGGCGCTGTGTGCATCGGCGTCGGCGGCGCGCTGGACGTATGGGCCGGCCGCGCCGCGCGCGCGCCCGCCGCATGGCGCAGATTGGGTCTTGAATGGCTCTACCGTCTGTTGCGCGAGCCCAATCGCTTTCGTCGTCAACTCGCGTTGCCTAGATTTGTCGTGCTCGTGCTTGCGCAGGCCCTGCGCGGGCCCACCGCAAACCCACGAACTTGACGATGCGTGGCATGATCCTCGCGGGCGGTCTCTCAACGCGCCTGCAACCGTTGACCAGCGATATCCCAAAGCCGCTCGTGCCGGTGCTCGACAGGCCGGTGATCGGTCACGTCATCGACTACCTGCATGGGCACGGCGTCGACGATCTCGTCGTCAACGTGCATTACCATGCGGACGCGGTCGAACGCTACATCGGCGACGGCGGCGATTTCGGCGTGAGCATGACGTATCTGCGCGAAGCGACGCTGTTGGGTAGCGCGGGCGCGGTCAAGCAGGTCGAAGGTAGATTTCAATCGACGTTCGTCGTCATCGGTTGCGACGACGTCACCGATATCGATCTGCAGGCCGCGCTTGATTTTCACCGCGCGCGGCAGGCGGAAGCCACGATTGTGCTGCATGAAGCTGCCGACGTCTCGCAATACGGCGTCGTGATCACAGGCCCAGATGGGCGCATCACCGATTTCCAGGAAAAGCCGGCCAAAGGCACCGAGCGCAGCAACCTCGCGAACACGGGCATCTACATCTTCGAGCCTTCGGTGCTCGCCCGCATTCCCGCCTCGACGTTTTACGATTTCGGCAAACAGGTGTTTCCGGAGATGCTCGCGTCGGAAGCGCGATTCTTCGGCATGCGGCAGCGCGCGTATTGGTGCGACATCGGCACACCCGGCGAGTATCGGCGCGCGCATTTCGATGCGCTCTCGGGCGAGGTTCGGCTCACGCCCGGTCGCGGCGCTGTCGCGCGCGATGGGGTTTTGCTCGGCACCGGAGCAGTTGTCGACAGATCGGCCCGCGTCGAAGCGCCGGTTTGCATCGGCGCGGACTGCCGCGTCGGCGTGGGTGCGGTGATCGAGTCGTCGATCCTATGGCGCGGCGTGCAGATCGGTCCCGGCGCACGCGTGACGGACGCAGTGCTCGCCGATGGTGTGGTTGTGGAAGCGGGGTCTGTGGTAGAAGGCGGCGAGTACGGCCGCGGCGAGCGGATCTCGACGGAGTGCACCGGCCGCCCCCTCTCGATGTAGATCTCCCCAGTAGGAGGGTGAGCAACGCTCACCCA
>DATCBN010000049.1 GCA_036511855.1 Candidatus Eremiobacteraceae bacterium
CGAAAGGTACGGGCTCATTCATCTCGTGGGCGACGACGTAATCGACGCAGTCGATGTGTCGAAGGCCTCTCAAGGCGAGATCGTGTCGCTCGCTAAAACATAACGTGAATCTGCTGCCGGATAGCAGTACAGCCGTGGAGAATTGCGTCTCCGTGGCCTACTCTAAGAGTCAAATCGAGAAGCTTGGCGAGCGCCTGAGGGTGTCTCAAAAAGAGTCCGATTTACGAATGCTAGAGGAACACAGGCTTTCATTTGGCGAGATCAGCCACAGTACGGCGAAGCGCGTGATGGAACTTCTTAACGTGCCGGCCGTGGAGCGGCCTGCTAAGCAAACACTATCTATCATCGAAAAACTGAACCGTGAGAAAACCAACTTGGCTCGGATGCAAGACTTGGCAGGTTGTCGCATTGTTGTTCCATCGCTTAGCGATCAAGACTTCGCGATTCGCGTACTATCGGCGGAATTCTCGGATACCAAAGTAGACGATAAACGAGACAACCCACGTCACGGATACAGATCCGTCCACCTCATTTCTAAGATCGATGGAAAACTGATTGAATTGCAGATCAGAACGCCAAGTCAAAATGCATGGGCAAACATAGCGGAACGAACCTCAAGAGTTGTGGACCCTGCAATTAAGTATGGCGGGGGGCCCGCCGATATTCAAAGAAAGCTAAAGGTGTTCAGTGATAGTCTTCACACGTTAGACCTGGTTTATCAAGTTGCAACCGCCGCGTTACTCGCCAAGGATACTCCGCCGACGGCCCTAACGAGTGCGCTCTTGGCCCTATTTCCGCAAGATCAGGTAGGCGGGGGCGAACCCACGAAACGAAAGAACTATATTGACGAATTACAAGATTTAGCTCTAAGTAGGGCGATTGCTGACGGCGACGAACTTGTCGCCGAGGTCATCAGGATAAAGGGCTCATGACACACACACCCAAGGTGTTCTTAATAGTATACGATCGCGCCTCAAAGAAGCTAGTCACCTTTCGAGAGTTTGACTATGCGTCCAGAGATGAGGCGCAGAAGGAGCGCTTCAAAATTGAACTGGAGGCCGCACACTCCGGTAGCAAGATTGAAGCAGTTATCCTCGTTGCGAATTCGGAAGAAGAGCTAAAAAGCAGCCACAGCGGCTATTTTCAAAATGTCACGACGATTGTCACCTCGACGTCGTCAACACCCACTATTTGAGTTAGGTCGCTACCACGCGACTCATTTCAGCCACTTCGCCAACTGATCGGTTTCAACGTTTAGGACCAGAGCCTCCATTATCTGGCTCTCTGTAGTCGCTATGCCGCTGGCTCGAAGGTCGGCCTTGGCATAGCTGAGCCGGCGCTTCACCTCGGGCGAAATGTACAGGGTCGTCTTGACTTTTTCAACGGGTGCGGCCTTGCGAGGCTTCTTTGTTGCCATGCGGCGGAATACCCTGTGACGGGACGCTTACCCTTTGTGTTCTTAAGGCGAAAGGTTATGACGGCATAAATGGTGTAACGGCGTCGTCACTTGCGCCACTCGGCGCGAAAGGGGAGAATCAAATGCACGTATCGCGAACGATTGGCCGCGAAAGCAAACTTGATTGGTGGCGACCCGTTCAAGCGGTGATTAGACCGCTGCTCGAGCTTACGGCAGCGGTCATCGACAACCCACTAGTGCGATGGTGGTCGAGTTGAAGCAGACGTACAGGGATCACAAGTCGCCCTCTGGGTTCAGGTCTGAGTCGGCTTGAGGCTTCGGGTCTTTAATGCTGTGCGGCTCGCAAACCGGGCAGAGCAGCGTGAACTTTACGCCGGCGGCGGTCCTGGCCATCCCGTATTCCCAGCCGGCGGGCGGCTTCACCTCAATGCCGACAAAACTGGCGCGACACTTCAAAACGACCCTGCGGGAGTTGTGCGGGGCGCACCCACTGCATCCCGCACACTCACAGGTGTGCGATCGATTCAACATTTATTATCCTTTCAATAGACCCCCGAATTTTCGACGACGGACGGGAGTATCCATAGGTGAGCAATCGGCGCGTCCACGGCGAAGGCTCGATTCGCCAACTACGGAGCCAATCGATTTGAAGAACGAGGACGTCCTCACAACGTCAGAGGCCGCGCAAATGTTGGGCTGCGATGCGAAGACAGTTCGGGAAATGGGGCGCAAGAACCGGCTCAAGTGCTTCATGGTCGGCAGTCGCATGCGTTTCTTGAAGACCACGATCGAACGGTATATGGGGGTAATCCGGTGAGCAATCGACGGCGTGGACGCGGCGAGGGCTCCATCTCGCAACGCAAAGACGGCCGGTGGCGTGCGCGCCTTTCGCTTGGAGTCGGTAGCGATGGGCGCCGGATGCGTCAAGAAATCGTTGGCCGCACCAAGGCCGACGTCACGGACGAGCTCGTCCGGATGCGCGTGAAGTATTCCAAGCAGGGGCGCGTCGAGGCGCTCAAGACATCGATGAGCGATTACCTGACGGAATGGCTTGAGCGCAAAAAGGACGCGATCGCCTTCAAGACATACGAGTTATACGACGGCGCTATCCAGAAGCACATCGGCCCGATCGGACGGATCTCGGTTTCCAAGCTCACGACGGCCAATTTGGAATTCATGCTCGGACGCATGAAGACAAACGGCACCGGCGCCCGGATGAGGCAGATCGTCCGCGGTGTGCTATCTATGGCGCTTACCGAAGGCGTCGACCGTGGCATAATCGACCGCAACGTCTGCGCGCCTATCACGAAGGCCAAAGTCACCCCCAAGGCCATAAAGCCGCTGAATCGCGACCAGGCCCGCGCTCTACTGGCCGCCGCCGCGTCCGATCCGCTGGAGGCGCTCTATTGCCTCGCGGTGGCTACGGGAATGCGTCAAGGCGAGTTGTTGGCGCTTCACTGGTCCGACGTCGACTTCGCGGGCTCGCAAGTCTCGGTGCGACACACTCTTACTCGAATCGAGTCTGGGGAGCTCGTGAGGGGCGACACGAAAACCCCTGCCGGCCGCCGGTCGGTCGCGCTACCGGCCGTCGCCGTCGAATCATTGCGGCGACACCAACAGCGAGCGTTCGAAGACGGCAAGCGGGCTCATCCCTGGGTCTTCTGCGACGCCGCAGGGCAACCGCTTACCAAGGGATGGCTCGTCGTACAATCGTTCCAACCGCTTCTGAAGCTCGCCGGCCTGAGCCCGATCCGGTTCCACGACTTGCGCCACACGGCGGCCACGCTTCTTCTGGCCGATGGACAGCACCCGAAGATCGTTCAGGAAATGTTGGGCCACTCGAGCATCTCAATCACGCTAGACCTTTACTCGCACGTCACGCCTTCGATGCAGCGCGGGTCGGCTGACCGTATGAACGCGATACTAAGCGCGAGTTGACCGCCTTCATCTACAATGGGGGCGCTGTGGGGGTCACCGGGTCGAATGGCAAGGAAATGAAAAATCCGCAATCCCTTACGGAGCGGACTTTTCTTTGGTCGGGCCGACTGGATTCGAACCAGCGATTTCCTGCCCCCCAGACAGGCGCGATAACCAGGCTTCGCTACGGCCCGATGCCGTGGATATTGGGTTCTAGGCTTTTCTTGGCTTCTCCCACTTCTTCAGAGGGGCGTTTAGTGGGCCTGCGGGCTCTTCGTGAGCTCTTGACTATCTGAATTTCGATAGATCGACGGGCTCCGTGTAGCTCCTGCCGTATGGATCGGTGATCCGCAAGGTCGCTTTGAGCCCAGCGATGTCAGATCCACGCTTGGTCAGCGGGCGAAGGTCGAATCGATAAGCATTGTAGCCAAGCCAGCGCAGGACGTGACTTTTGTTCGCCAGGTTGTAAAAATCAATAGTCGGTCCAAAAATCGATTTCGAGATTGGCCTCAAAGTGCCGAAACCGCGGACATCCAATATCGGACCCGAGTACTTCGTTAAAAAATTCTGTTCGTCCGCATCCTTGCCTGCGCTATGTCCGACAACGACGACGTCGATGGAATACGGCGTCGCCGCACCTTGCAGATCCGTCGCCGTCGGTGCATGACCTTGAAAAGCCGCGACGTAGCTCGCGTAGCTCACACGTTCATAGGGCGTGCCGACGATGATAGCGTCGACCGAACCGTCTCCGGGCGCGATGGTCAGCGCGTCAGGTCTGGCGAATACCGTATACATCGAGACTGGAAATCCGTTGTGTCCAGCCGCCGACTCAAATCCGGCTTTCTCTGCGGCGAGCAAATCGGCGTTCGAAAGTTTGGGCTCGAACCCAGCGGCCATCGACGCCGATGAAGCGATCAACATCGCCGCCACCGCGATCCCCGGCCCAGGCCGGATATTCCTCATAGCGAGAAGATATAGATCGTGGCCGAGCCCGTCGCGCCTGGCCATATCGAACGCGACACATTGCCCGAGTCGGCGACGACATACTCTTTGCCGTGCTCACGATAAGCGACGACGCCGCCGGCCATCGCACCGGTCGTCTTAGACTGATACAATATCTTTCCGGATTTTGAATCGAACGCGAAGAACGTGCCGCCCATGTCGCCGGTGAATGTGACGCCGCCCGATGTCGGCGACACGCCGGCGAGCGCCGGTCCCGGTGTCTTGTCTTGCCACACGACCTTGCCGGTGTCTGCATTCAAGGCGGTGACCCAGCCGTGCGACAGGGCATACGGCCCGGGCACGAATGACCCGCCGAGGAAGAATTTACCCGCGACATAGCGCGCTTCACCCAGCACGTATTTGCCGCACCATTCATTTGATCCGACGATCACCTCGTTGCGGTCGAGCGCGTATGCGGGGCCGTTCCACTCGACACCCCCGACCCAACCGGGGCATACCTGAGATCCTTGGACGGTCGCTGCGGAATTTTGATTGAGGATGGTTCCGACCGCTGTTTTGAACACAACCGCATGCGTCGCTCGATCGAGGCCATAGACAAATCCATTTTTGCCGCCGAATACCACGAGGTTTTTCCCGGCCGCCGTCGTGATCAACATCGGCGCGGCGCCTAGATCGTAGTCGTGCACATCGTGCGGCACGAGCTGATAATACCATTTCAATTGTCCGCTTTTGGCATCGAGCACGACCAGCGAACATGTGTAGAGATTCGCACCCGGCCGGTAGTCGCCGGAAAAATCCGGCGCTGGATTTCCGACCGGCACGAATAACTCCCCGGTTTGCGGATCGAGCGTGTACGTCGTCCACGTCGAGCCGCCGCCGGTCGCGGCCGTGGACGCCTTGCCCCAGGTGTCGGCGCCCGCTTCCTTGCCCATCGGGATCAAATCAAAAGCCCAGACTTGATGGCCGTCGCTCGCGCCGAAGGCCATCATCCGTCCGCGAGCGCCCCAGTCGGCCCCAGCGATGCCGACGTAGACCGTGTCGTTCCACACGATAGGCGCTGCGCTCAGAAAATCGCCTTTGGTCGAGTCGCAAACGTTCACGTTCCAGAGCATCTTGCCGCTTGCCGCATCCAACGCGAGAAGATGGCAGTCTTGCGTGTCTCGATACAATTTGCCGCCGTCGAGCGCCACGCCGCGGTTGGTATTGAAGTTCAGCGGCGTCGCCGGCACGTACGTCGATTTCCAAATCGACTTGCAGTTGGTCGCGTCGATCGCGTAGGTCGTGTTGACACTTGTGAAATATAAAATGCCGTCGGCGATCACCGGACCAGCCTGAAATGCGCCGGTCTCGCCGGTTGGAAATCTGCAGGCGACCTTGAGGTTCTTCACATTACTGACGTTGATTTGGTTGAGATCTTGCCAGCGGTCGCCCGCGTACGATCCGTTGAACATGGGCCATCTCTCCGCCGTATCGAACGGAGTCGTCGCGGGCGAAGCTGCAGGGGCGCCGGCGCCGCCTTGATTTTGGCTGCAACCTGAAGAAACAATGATTGCGGCGACTGAAATGACACAGGCGCACGTTGCTGCACTAAGGCGGGCAATTCGCATAATCGCAGCATTACTCCACGGGCGACGCAATACGTAGGCGGTGCCGACATTTGATGCCCCGCCGCTTCTTTCCGTTGCCGCCCGGCTAGCCAGATTCGTTAGAAATCTTCCAGCCAGAGAGCAAGTATTACGAGGTCGAGCATTTCGCGGGCGCGAACGGTCCTGACCCCACTGCACTCCAGCGGAGACTTGGAGGTTCGCGTGTTTCCTGCACAGTTCGAGTATCGGCGCGCCCGATCCACTGAGGAAGCGCTGTCGGCACTAGCGCAGGCCGGCTCCGATGGCCGCATCCTCGCCGGCGGCCAGAGCCTGATTCCGGCAATGCGCTACCGGCTCGCGCAGCCGGCCGTCCTTATCGATATCAACCCCATTCAATCATTGGACTATCTGCGCGAGGCCGGCGGCAGCCTCGTCATCGGTGCGTGCGCGCGCGATTTCGCCCTCGAGACCTCGAAAATCATCGGCGAGCGATACCGCTTGATCGCGGACGCATCGAAGGTGATCGCCGACCCGGTTGTTCGCCAGATGGGCACGGTCGTCGGCAGCCTTTGCCACAACGACCCTGCGGGCGACTGGCCCGTCGTCGCGCTCGCGTCCCGCGCGCAAATCTTGGTTCGGGGCGCCAAAGGGGACCGCACGATCGCGATCGACGACTTCATCGTGGACTCGTTCGCGACCGCGGTGCAGGAAGGCGAGCTTGCCATCGAGGTGCGCATCCCCACACCGGGCGATCGCACGTCGGGCTCCTATCAAAAGATGGAACGGAAGGTCGGAGACTTCGCGACCGTTGCGGCCGCCGTGCAGATCACCCTTGCCGCCGACGGAAGCGTCGCCGACATCGGGGTAGCCGTCGGCGCCGTCGGACCGAAGGCGATGCGTGTCGCCGCGGCCGAGAAGCTGCTGAAGGGCGCGAAACCCACGAAAGAGTTGATCCGTGCCGCAGCCGAGGAGGCGACGAAGATCGCCGACCCCACGGCGGACAATCGCGGATCGGTCGAGTTCAAGAAGGCGATGAGCGGCGTGCTCTTGCGGCGGGCGCTTGAAGCGACGTTCGAGCGTCTAGGCGTCGGAGGACTAAAGTGATGAAGATCAACGTGAAAGTGAACGGCACGGCGTACGAACGCGATGTCGAGCCGCGGACATTGCTCGCTTACTTCTTGCGTGAGAACATCGGGCTGACCGGCACGCACGTCGGGTGCGATTCGTCGAGTTGCGGCGTGTGCGTGGTCGTCCTCGACGGCACGCGAGCCGTGAAATCGTGCACTATGTTCGCCGTCCAAGCCGACGGCCACGAGATCATGACTGTGGAAGGGTTGCTCAAAGACGCCAAGCTGCATCCGCTTCAGCAGGCGTTCTGGGATTGCCACGGTCTGCAATGCGGCTACTGCACGCCGGGCATGCTGATGACGGCTTATACGTTTCTCCAACAAAACCCGGACCCAAGCGAGCATGAGATCCGGGAAGGCATCTCCGGGAATCTCTGCCGTTGCACGGGCTATCAGAACATCGTGACATCGATCCAGCAGGCGGCCAAAGAAATGAAGGGCGCGAAGGCGCCCGCGACTCCGGCGGCTGCCGAAGCCGCGACGGCGTAGACGGGGGGAATGACGATGAGTGTGACAGAGCCGAACCGGCACGCGATGGGCGTCTCCATGAAGCGCAAAGAGGACCCGCGTTTCATCCAAGGTAGAGGTCGATACGTCGACGACATCTATCTGCCCAACATGCTGCACCTCGCGCTCGTGCATAGCCCGTATCCGCACGCGCGCCTGAAGAGCATCGATAAGTCCGCCGCGATGAAAGTGCCGGGTGTCCTTGCGGTGATCACCGGCGAAGATCTCGCCGGCGCGGGCCTGGCTTGGATTCCCACGTTCCACGGCTTCGACAAACAGATGGTGCTCGCTGTCGGCAAGGTGCTCTACCAATACCAGGAAGTGGCCGGCGTCGTCGCTCAAACGCGCGACGCGGCGCACGACGGCGCCGCACTGGTTGAAGTGGACTACGAGCCGCTCCAACCGGTCGTCGATCCATTCATCGCCAAGACCGACAAGACTATCCTGCGCGACGACCGCGAGAACAAGACCAATCACATCTACCATTGGGAAGTCGGCGAACGCGATCAAACCGATGCTGCCCTCTCGAAATCCGACGTCCACATCAAGAACCGCATCTACTTCCAGCGTTGCCACCCCGCGCCGCTCGAGCCATGCGGCATCATCGCCGATATGAACAAGGCCACCGGCCGGCTCACGCTTTACTTGACGTCGCAGGCGCCGCACGCGCACCGCACGGTCGTCTCGCTCGTGACAGGCATCCCCGAAGACAAGATCCACGTCATCTCGCCGGACCTCGGCGGAGGCTTCGGCAACAAAGTCCCGGTGTATCCCGGTTACGTCGTCGCGGCCGCCGCGTCGGTGATCATCGGCGTGCCCGTGAAGTGGATCGAGACGCGCACCGAAAATCTCACAACCACCGGATTCGCGCGCGACTATCACATGGACACCGAGATCGGCGCCACCAAAGACGGCCGCGTGACCGCGCTCAAAGTGACCACCACCGCGGATCACGGCGCGTTCGATGCGGCGGCCGACCCGCGCAAATATCCCGCAGGCCTTTTCGGCATCGTCACCGGTTCGTACGATTTTCCGTCGGCGTTCGCCGAGGTGGACGCATACTTCACGAACAAAGCGCCGGGCGGCATCGCCTACCGGTGTTCGTTCCGCGTCACCGAGGCTGCGTACGCGATCGAACGCGGCATGGATCTGCTCGCCGGCGAACTTGCCATGGATCCCGCGAAGCTGCGGTCCAAGAACTTCGTCAAGAAAGAACAGTTCCCGTATAAGTCGCCGTTGAACCTCGTGTACGACAGCGGCGACTATCAGGGCACGCTGGACAAGGCGCTCAATACGATCGGCTACGACGCATTACGGAAAGAACAAGCCGAGAAGCGCAAGCGCGGCGAACTGATGGGCATCGGCATCTCCGCCTTCACCGAAGTCGTGGGCGCAGGACCGGGCAAGTTCTTCGACATCATGGGTTTGAAGATGTTCGACAGCGCGGAGATCCGCATCCATCCCACGGGGTCGGGCATCGTGCGGGCCGGAACCAAGAGCCAAGGCCAGGGCCACGAGACCACGTGGGCGCAGATCGTCGCTGAGGAGCTCGGCTTAGATCCACAAAACCTCATGGTCGAGGAAGGCGATACCGATACCGCGCCGTACGGGCTCGGCACGTACGCGAGCCGCAGCACGCCGGTCGCGGGCGCGGCGCTCGCGATGGCATCGCGGCGCATCCGCGAAAAGGCGAAGAAGATCGCGGCGCATCTGCTCGAGGTCGCGGAAGCCGACGTCGAGTGGGTCGACTACAAGTTCCAAGTCAAGGGCGCACCGAGTAAGAACGTCACGATGAATGCCGTCGCGTTCGCGGCGTACACGAACCCGCCGCCGGATTCAGAACCCGGCCTTGAAGCCACGTACTACTACGATCCGCCGAACATGACGTTTCCATTCGGCGCTTACATCGCAGTGGTGGATGTCGACAAGGAGACGGGCACCGTGAGCGTGCGCCGGTTCCTCGCGATCGACGACTGCGGCAATATCATCAATCCGATGATCGTCGAAGGGCAGATACACGGCGGGTTGGCGGAAGGCTTCGCGATCGCATTCATGCAGGAGATCAAGTACGACGCTGAAGGCAATAATCTCAACACCAACTTCACCGAATATCTCGTTCCGACGGCGCTCGAGACTCCGCACTGGGAGACCGACAAGACGACCACGCCGAGCCCGCATCATCCCTTCGGTGCAAAGGGCGTAGGCGAAAGCCCGAACGTCGGATCGCCGGCAGCGTTCGTGAACGCGGTCATGGATGCGCTGTCGCCGCTGGGCGTGAAACACCTCGACATGCCGCTCACGCGCGATAAGGTGTGGCGGGCGATCCAAGACGCGCAATCCTCGGCGCCGGCGCCACGAGCGTAGCCGATGGATCTGAAGTTCAACGGCCAAGAACGAGTGCCGGCCGCGCTTCCCAAAGTGTGGGCGTTCATCAACGATCCGCAACGCGTCGCGTCATGCTTGCCTGAAGTCGAGGATATCGCGGTGCACGACCCGCGCAACTTCGACGCGACGGTGCGCGTTGCCGTCGGACCCGTGCGCGGCAAGTTCAAATTCAAGATACAATTGGACCCGCAAGCCGACGGGAGGCACATCGTCCTTAAGATCGGCGGCGGCGGTTTTGGTAGTGTCGTCGACCTCACCGCCAACGCCGAGCTCACGGACAACGGCGACGCCTCCACGACCTTGGACTGGAATGCCAGCGCCACCATGCGAGGGCCGGTGGCAACGGTAGGCGGGCGCGTGCTGGATGCCCAGGCACAACGGGTGATCAGCACGACATTCGCCAATGTCAAAGCGAAGCTGACCGAGGCTGCATAGTACACGGCAGCGGTGGAGGCGGCGCGCGCCTGACGGTGTCGCGCACAGAGCAGGATGCATTACTTCGATAGACCGGCCGAACTCGAGCAGGCCCGCGCAACGTTTGCCGTTGCCACGGTCGTGGCGCGGCGTTCGCCTGTCAGCTCGCATCTCGGCGATCGCGCCGTCGTGCACGCGGACGGCAGGATGGAAGGCTTCGTCGGCGGGTCCTGTTCGCGCGACTTGGTCCGCCGCGAGGCGCTGCGTGCGATCCAGACCGGCAAACCGCGGCTGCTGCAGATCCGGCCCGACAACGATTCCGACGAACATCCGGATTCGGCCGATGGGGAACGGGTGACCGTACCGATGGGGTGTGCTTCCAACGGCGCCGTCGATGTGTACATAGAACCGCACGTTCCTCCGGGGCTGCTGCTCGTGGTCGGGTATACGCCGGTCGCCGAAGCGCTCGCGCGTATCGCCGCTGCGGCGCAGCAGTTCGACGTCGTGCGAGTGGCCATCGATGCAGAACTGCGCGATCTCGAGACCATATCCGGCGTCAGGGTCCTCGCGCTCGGCGCGCTCGAGCCGTTCTTGGCGGCGCTCGATCCCGCTGCACGCTCGCGGCTCGTCGCGATCATCGCATCGCAAGGCCACTACGACGAAGCGGCGTTGGAAACGCTTCTCGCCGGACCTGCGGCCTTCGTCGGACTCTTGGCAAGCCGGCGTCGCGCGGCCGCCATCCGCGGTGTGCTCGCGCAGTCGGGCACCGGCGCCGAAGCGATCGCTCGCATAAGAAATCCGGTCGGCATGGACATAGGCGCGCGCAGTGCCACCGAAGTCGCGATCTCGATTCTCGCAGAGATCGTGTCGGAGTCTTCGAAGCGCGCGGCGCGCGCGCCCGAGCAGACCGACTTTGGATCGTATGCCGCGGATCCGATATGCGGCATGGACGTCGACGTGCGGAGCGCACGATTCGCGGCCGAGCATCGCGCGAACACTATCTTCTTCTGCAGTGCGGGCTGCCGTGCGGCCTTCTTGGCCGATCCTGAGAAGTACGCGATCGCTTCGACGAGCCTGCCGTGAATTCGGACCGGATCAGCGAAGGCTTCGCGAGCCGCGGCTACATCGCGGGGCCCGATCTTGCCACCGCGCTTGAGCTCTCGCTCGCGCTCGAAAAACCATTGCTGATCGAGGGTCCCGCGGGTGTCGGCAAGACCGAAAGCGCTAAGGTCCTGGCGGAAGTGCTGAACACCCGTCTCGTCCGGCTTCAGTGCTACGAGGGTCTGGACGCCGCGACTTCGCTCTACGAGTGGAACTACCCGAAGCAGATGTTGCGCATCCGCCTCACCGAGAACGACGGTTCGTCGGTGGATTCGCGCGAAGCCGAGATCTTCAGCGAGCCGTTTCTGCTGAAGCGCCCGCTGCTCGAAGCGATCACCGAAGAGCGCGCACCGGTTCTGCTCATCGACGAAGTCGATCGCGCGGATGAGGCCTTCGAGGCGTTCTTGCTCGAGGTGCTCGGCGAATTCCAGGTCACGATTCCTGAGGTCGGCACGATCCGGGCGCGTCACCGGCCGGCGGTCATCCTCACGTCCAATCGCTCTCGGGAACTGTCCGATGCGCTCCGGCGGCGGTGCCTTTACTCTTGGATAGACTATCCGGACCGCGAGCACGAGGTCGCCATCTTACGCGCGCGCCTGCCGGAGATCGACAGGCGGTTGGCCGATCAGATAGCGCGATTCATGGAGTACCTTCGCGCGCAGCCTTTTCAGAAAGTGCCCGGCATCGCCGAAAGCTTGGATTGGGCGCGGGCCCTCATGCAGCTGCACCGCGGTGCGATCGATGAGAAGACGATCGAGCAGACCCGCGGATGCTTCCTCAAAGTGCAAGAAGATTGGGAGCAATTGCGGGCGCAGCGCGACCGTTATCAGGTGCTGATCGCGCCACCCGGATCGAGCGAGGAAGCGCCGTACGCAACGGACTACGGCTTGGGTTCGGTGCAGGCACACAGCGGCTGAGCGGGCACATGTCGGAATATGGCGGCGATCTCACCTCCAACGTCGTCGCGTTCTGCCGGACGCTTCGAAGCGACCTCGGATTCCATGTCGGACAGGACGAAGCCCACGATGCGCTTCGGGCCGTAGAAGTCGTCGGGGTGCACGATGTCGCTCGCGTCCGCCGCGCGATGCGGCTCGTGCTCTGCACGAAGCCTGAAGAAGTCCAAGCGTTTGACGCTGCGTTCGACGCGTTCTTCCGGCACCCCGATCGGGGTGTCCGCCAAGACCATTACGCCCCACGCCATACGCGAAGCGCACAGGGCGCGCGCGAAGATCGGGAATCGCATTCCGGACAAACGCCCGGCAGCAAATCTAGCGAAGTCGCCGATGAGAGTGCTCTTGCGCCGGGTGAGTCGGCGCCCGCTGAGATAACGTCTGTCGGCGACGAGCGGCCAAGCGTCGCTGCCTGGGAATCCCTGCGCGCGCGATATAGCCCATTCGCCGGAAGCGCTGACGCACCCACGTTGACGCTCGAAGATTCGACGTCACTTTTGCGTCCGGCGAGCGATCTCGTGGCAAGCGTGCGCCTTGGGCGCGCGCGTCGCTGGCGAAGCCAACTCGTCGGGCCGCGGCTCGACCTGCGGCGCACGCTGCGCACGAGCTTGCAGACCGGCGGCGAATCGATGGTGATCCGAAAGCTCGGCCACCCTCCACGCAACCCGCGCTTCATCTTGCTCATCGACGGCAGCCGCTCGATGGCGCCGTTCGGCACGTTAATGCTCCGCTTCGGCTATGCGCTGTGCCGGCGTTGGCAACGCGCACATATTTTCGTTTTCAGCACTTCGTTGCTCGACGTCACGAGAGACGTGCGCAAGTGGATGCGGATCAGGGAACACCGATTGACGCGGCTCGGCGAGGCTTGGGGAGGCGGCACACGGATCGGGGAGAGTCTTCTTGCGTTCGTGCGGGATAACGGGGCTTTGCTGACCGACGATACGGTCGTACTGATCTACAGCGACGGCATGGACGTCGGCGAAGTCTCGGATCTTGCGCGCGCGATGCGCGAGCTCGATCGTCGGACTGCGGCTGTCGTGTGGGTGAATCCGCTTGCGAACACGCCGGGTTACGAACCTTCAGCGCGAGGAATGCGAGCGGCGATGCCGTTCATCTCGGCATTCTTGGGGATTCGAGATGCCGGCGACTTCGCCGCACTATCGCGCGCGGCCGCGCGCACGCGATAACGGTTTTTGTTTTTCATGCTCGGCTATATGACCTGAAAATTTTGGACAACTCCGTCCCTTACTGTGGCCTATGGCGCGTGCGTCGGGACTATTGGTGAAAGGTAATCGCGCTTTAGCCGGAGCAAGGGAGTAATGTCCTGCTTATTACGTTTCTTCAAAATGGATGGGATTCAATGTCGAGAATTTTTCCCGCGATCGCAGCATTCGCGTGCGCGCAGCTCTTCACGTGGAGTTTGGCCAGCGCGAGCAGCAGCATTCCGCAGATCCAGCATGTCATCATCATCATGCAAGAAAACCGGTCTTTTGACAGTTACTTCGGCACCTATCCCGGCGCGAACGGCATCCCGATGAAAAACGGAATGCCGAACGACTGCAATCCGGACCCGCAGACGAAACAATGCGTCTATTCCTATCACGAGCACATGGAGAAAACCTACGGCGGCCCGCACGACTCCTCGGCCGAGATAAAAGATGTGGACGGCGGGAAGATGGATGGGTTCGTGGCACAGGCAAAAATCGGGCAGAATTTTGGCGGCTCGGAGGTGATGGCGTATCACGATGCGCGCGAGATCCCCGACTATTGGGCATTTGCGCACAACTACGTCTTGCAAGACGCCATGTTCTCGTCGACCACGGAGTGGAGCTTGCCCGCGCACCTTTATCTGGTCTCAAATTGGTCGGCCACGTGCGCCGTGCTGAACGACCCTCTCTCATGTCAATCGTCAGACCCATGCTGCCTGCCTCAGCCCGGTGGAAATGCCTGGACCGACATCACGTGGCTGCTGCATCGCTCCGGCGTGTCTTGGAAGTACTACGTTTTCCCAGGCCAGTCGCCCGATGTGATCAACCCGGGTGAAGACGACGGCGTCCACGGCATCTACGTGCCGCAAAGCGCCACCATTCCCACCGATTGGAACCCGTTGCCGTTATTCACGGACGTAGCAGAAGACAATCAGCTCGGCAACATCGTCGACGGCGGCGGATTTTACGCCGACGCGAGACACGGCCGACTGCCGGCAGTGAGTTGGGTCGTTCCCGATTTTCACACCAGCGAACACCCGAACGCGAACCCACGGGTCGGCATGAAGTACGTCTCGGGTCTCGTCGATGCCGTCATGTCGGGGCCCGATTGGAATTCGACCGCGATCTTCGTCAGTTGGGACGATTTCGGTGGACTTTTCGATCACGTGGTGCCCCCCACGATCGACTCATACGGGTATGGCATCCGCGTGCCCGGTCTTGTGATCTCACCGTGGGCGAAACACGGATTCATCGACCATCAGTTGCTGAGCTTCGATGCGTACAACAAATTTATCGAGGACCTATTTCTCCGTGGTCAGCGGATCGATCCCACGATGGACGGACGCCCGGATAACCGGCCCGACGTACGCGAGAACTATCCCGGTCTCGGCGATCTGTTGAACGATTTCGATTTCTCGCAGTCGATCAGGTACAGTAACTACGGGCGCCCCACCATCACGACCCACTCGCCGCCGGGATCGCGGGTGCGACCCACTTCCATGAACCGCGCGCGGGAGTAGACAGCCCTAGCCGGCGCGTTGTCGGGGCGCACTTCCAATCGCAGTTCTTGAACGCCCCGGTCGCGGAGGTATGCGAGCCCGGCGCTCACGAGCGCGAAGGCGACGCCTCGGCCGCGTGCGTCTGCGGCGGTGGCGATGTTCAGGAGTTGTGCGTCGCCACTCGTGCGAAACTCGCCGGCTGTACGAGAGAACGCCATTTTGTTGCCGAATAGGCGAAGCACGTGCGCCCAAACTATTCCATATCGCCCGCATACCGCGCGCCATGCCCAGCGCAGCGGCGCAAGCCTCATAATCGCCTGTCGTCGCAGGCCGCCCACGGATGACGTGATAAACGCGTAACCGAGCAACGTGCCTGCGGCATCGCGCGCGGCGAGAAACCCGCCCGGTTCGACTTCTCGCGCGAACGACCAGACGTCGATCATCGCTTCCGGGCGCGGTGGATCACCGTAGATGTATGAGGCGCCTTCATGAAAGGCTTCAAGAAAAACCGCCACCGCAGCGCCCATCTCATCGGGCCGGATCGGCCCCACGTCGAGCGCGCTGGGAAGCGCCATCGCGCCGGCCCCGGCTAACGTTTCTTCGCTTTATTCACCGAATCACGCAGGTCTTTACCGGCGTGAAAAGCGGGGACCTTGCGGGCGGGAATGGTGAGCTTCTCACCGGTCTTCGGATTTCGGCCCTCTCGTTTTTGACGCTCGCGCACTTCAAAGCTGCCGAATGGGATGAGTTGGACCTTTTCGCCTTTTTGCAACGTCTTCTTGATCTGGTCGAGAACCGCGTCGACGATCAAGCCTACTTCGCGTTTGGTGGTCTCCTTCTCCGTGGAAACCGACTCTGTGACTGCATCGATGAGCTCGGCCTTGGTCATCGGAATCCTCCTCCGGCGATGCCACGAAATATATCGAAGGCTGCGGCTTAGACCGCGCGCAGGACAATCCTCCCCGCGCGCGGGCTCAATCCCTTTGTTTGTCTAGCATTGCGGCGACGGCCCGCAGCGCGAGCAGATAGGATTCCGCACCGAATCCGGCGACGACGCCATCCACCGCCGGGGCGATCACCGACGAGCGCCGGAAAATTTCGCGCGCGAAGATGTTCGTCAGGTGGACTTCCACTTTAGGGACGCGCGCAGCGGATAACGCGTCGCGGATCGCAAGCGAATAATGCGCGTACGCGCCCGGATTGATGACGATCGCCGAACCGGCCGCGGCCGCGGCGTGGACGGCATCGATGATCTGGCCTTCGCCGGAATGCTGCGATGACGAGACTTCGCAGCCGAGCTTCCCGGCGAGCGCGCGGATCGACGCGTCGATGTCGTCCAAGGTGGCGGCGCCATAGACATCGGGTTCGCGCGTGCCGAGCAGGTTCAGATTCGGCCCGTGGATGACGGCGACCGATTTTCTTGCGTTGGCGGCGTTCATGGCGCGGCTGGTTCGGCAGGAACGCGTCGCGCTCCGCTCTGAAATCGGCACCATGGAGTCGGACTATCTCTCATCGGCGATGGCTGCCGGCGATTCGGTGCTGGTCATCGCCGTGCGGACCACGCGCGTGGTCACGGACGCACAGGCTCGTCACGGATGCGGACCCACCGTCACTGCCGCGCTCGGCCGCCTTCTCACCGGTGCGGCGCTGATGGGCTCGTCGCTGTCGGGCCGCGACCGGATCGCGCTTCAAGTGACGGGCGACGGACCCGTCCGCAGGCTCACCGCGGAGGCCATGTCGGGCGGCCGCGTGCGAGGCTATCCTCAGCGGCCCGATGTCGACGTCCCTTTGAACGCGCGCGGAAAGTTCGACGTCGCCGGGCTCGTAGGCAGCGGCTCGCTGCATGTCACGCGGACGTTCAGCGACTTCCAACCTTATACGAGCGCGGTGCGGCTGGTCAGCGGCGAGATCGGCGAAGACCTAGCCCACTACTTCGCCAGCTCCGAACAGATCCCGACGATCGTCTCGGTCGGTGTGATGGCCGGGCCGGCCGGCGTGATGGCGTCGGGCGGCTTGCTCCTCCAACTCTTGCCCGGCGCGGACGAAACGACGATTCGCGACCTCGAGTCGCGCGCACTTGCGCTGCCGGCTGTGAGCGGCATGATCCGCGAGGGCGCGCCTCCCGAGGCGCTGATCGATGCATATGCCGGCGCACTCTCGCCGCGTGCGACGGGGAAGCACGACGTCGCATTCGATTGCCCGTGCGACCGCGCGCGCGTCATCAAAGCGATGCTCGGGCTTGGGCGCCCGACGCTCGAATCGATGATCGTGCAAGACGATGAGACCGAGGCACGCTGCGATTTCTGCGGCGACGTCTACCGCTTTTCGCGCACGGAGCTGCGCGAAATCGTCACGGACGCGACTACGTAAGCCTGACGAATTGATGGTTGCCCTTTTGCAAGACCTTGCCTCGCCAATCGCTGACGGCGTGCTTTGCGTCGTCGATGCGAGTTCCGTCCACTTTGACGGCGCCGGCCGCGATCAGCCGCTGCGCGTCGCGGTTCGACTCGGCGAAGCCGGCCGCCACGAGCACTTTCGCCAACGTCGCCCCGCCTAGATCGGCCGGAAGAGCGAAGGATGGGATCTGATCGGGCATCTCCTTTCGGACGACCGTCTTTTCGAAGTGCGCGCGCGCACCTAGTGCAGCGTCGGCGCCATGATAGAGCCGCACGATGTCTTCGGCAAGCGACATCTTCGAATCGCGCGCCGAAAGCGCTCCCGAGCTCAGGTCGCTCAAAATCGCGTCGGTCTCGGCTTTGGTGCGCACGGCTGCGAGACGCCAGTAGCGTTCGAGGAGCGCGTCGGGCAGCGACATGATCTTGCCGAACATCTGCGCCGGCTCATCGCGCAGCGCGATGTAATTGTTCAGACTCTTGCCCATGCGTTGCACGCCGTCGGTGCCCTCAAGGATGGGCAAGGTCATGCAGATCTGCGGACGTCTGCCCATATCGCTCTGCAGCCGCCGGCCCATGAGTAGATTGAAGAGCTGCTCCGTGCCTCCCAGTTCGACATCGGCATCGAGCACGACCGAGTCGTACGCGACCGCGATCGGATACATGAATTCGTGCAGCCCGATCGATGCACCGTCGGCATACCGCTTGCTGAAGTCGTCGCGCTCGAGCATGCGGGCGACCGTGGTGCGCGCACACAACCCGATCACCTCGGCGAACGTCAGCTTGCCAAGCCACTCGCTGTTGTAGCGGACCTCGGCACTATCGATGTCGATGATGGCCGCGGCCTGCTCGGAATACGAGATCATGTCGGCCTCGACTTCTTCGCGAGAACGCGGCTTTCGCGAATTGTCGCGGCCGGTCGGGTCGCCGATCTGAGCGGTGAAATCACCGACGACAAGCACCGCTTTGTGGCCGCAATCTTGGAATGCCCGAAGTTGACGGAGCACCACAGCGTGGCCCAGGTGAAGCATCGGGCCCGAAGGATCTATTCCCAGCTTCACGCGCAACGGACGTCCGTCTCTTATGCGAGCGGCGAGATCTTCGCGCGTGACCACGTCGACGCACCGTTCGGCGAGTATCTCTACTTGTTCATCGGGGCTCAGCATCCGCCTGGTGTTTGGGGGCAAGCGCTGCTTGCCCTGGCTCCCTGTAGGAGGGCGAGCTACCCGTACTAAGGTGAGCAACGCTCACCCATTTTTTGGGCAAGCGATGCTTGCCCTAGTACGGTTGCCCTCCATATTACTTCAGCGAGATGACGGTGACGCCGGAGCCGCCTTCGCGGTCTGGTGCGAACGCGGTGTTTTCCACTTGCAGGTGGCCGCGCAAGAACTCGCGGATGCCGCGGCCCAATTGGCCCGTGCCTTTGCCATGCAACACGCGCAACTCGCGCAATCCCGCGAGGCTTGCGTCATCGAGCGCTTTGTCCACGATCGGCATCGCTTCCTCAACGCGCATACCCCGCACATCGACGCGCGTGGAAGCCAGCTCCGCCGCGGCATGAAGTTCGCCGCTGCGCTTATTGCCCGGCGGCCGAGCAGGAGCTCCGGCGGCGGGACCTTCAAGCGACAAATCCGCGGGTGCTACGACGGTCTTCGCATTGCCGATCGTGACCAGCACGTCGCGGTCGTAGACATCGGCGACGATTCCTCTCGTGCCGAACGTTCGCACAAACACCGCATCGCCGACACGAAATTGCTGACGGGCGCCGTCGCTTGCGCCACTCGCATCGGTGGCCGCCGCGCGCGACGTCGAGCGTTCGTGCGGTTCTAGGCCAAGACTGCGCCGCATCTCGGTCAACGTTCGGTCCAGTGCCTCGTCGGATTGCGGAACCGGTTTGATGCGCTGACGGCGTGTGTCGGCGGCGCCTTGTTCTGCCTTCGCACGGACTTCTTCTTCGACTTCCCGCACTGCATGCGCCAACGTTTCAGCCGCCTTGCGCTCGAAGCCGGCACGATCCGCTTGCGCTTGCGCGAGCTGATCGCGTAGACCGGACTCCAATTCCACGGCGCGCCGTCGCTGGGATTCCAAGTCTTCGACCTTCGCGCGGAACTGCTCGCGCTGGTCGGCAAGCGACGCGAAGACGCGCTCGAGGTCCATCGCCTCGGCGCCGAGCAGGACTTCCGCTCGCTGGATCGTCGCGGGATCGAACCCGATCGCTCGCGCGAGGGCAAAAGCCAGCGAGCGGCCCGGCACGCCGACAAGCAGCAGGTACGTGGGCTCGTTCGTCGCGGGATCGAAGAGCATCGATGCGTTGGCGACGCGGTCGTGATCGGCCGCGAAGATCTTCAGTTGCGTATAGTGCGTGGTGACGATCGCGCGAGCGCCCGCAGACAGCATCGCTTCGATGAACGCCTGGGCAAGCGCAGCACCCGCACCCGGCTCCGTGCCGCTGCCGATCTCGTCCACGAGAATGAGTGAGCCGGCTCCGGCGCGCGCCTGCGCCGCTCGAAGCGCCCGCAGATGAGCGGAAAATGACGAGAGATTCTCAGCAATCGACTGCTCGTCGCCGATCACGCAAGCGATATGGTCGAACGCGCCGATGATCGTGCCGGCGGCGGCCGGTAGGGGGATGCCGGCGTACGCCATCACGCAGAAAAGTCCGACGGTCTTCAGCATGACCGTCTTGCCGCCCATGTTCGGTCCGGAGATGATGAGCGCGTCGAAAGCATCGCCGACGTCGATGTCCAGCGGCACGGCGACGCGCCGCAGCAGCGGGTGACGGCCGCGCACGATCCGCACGATGCGTTGCTCCGAGAGCGAGGGGCTGCCGGCTTCGACGGACACAGCCCAGCGAGCGCGCGCGCCAGCGCAGTCGAGGCGAGCGCTCAAGCCTGCGTTTGCGGCGAGCGCATCGGCTTGGGCCGCGGTCAAGCCCGTCAGCTCCGCGAGAATCCGAGCGACCTCACGTTCTTCCGCGGTCTCGAGGCCGCGCAGGCGATTGTTGGCCTCCACTGCCGCCATCGGTTCGATGAAGACGGTCGCACCCGAGGCGGATTGATCGTGGACGACGCCCGCGAACTGCGACGCGTACTCGACGCGGACCGGCACGACGTAGCGCCCGCGGCGAACCGTGACGATCGGCTCCGAGAGCATCTTCGCCGTATCGGGATTGCGAGTGATCGACTGACAACGCTCGCGCACTTCATCGTGCAGCGCGCGCTGCTGCCGGCGGATTTTCGCGAGCGCAGGCGACGCCCTATCCGCGACCTGGCCGTCCTCCTCCAACGCAGACGACAGCCGCGAGATGAGCGTGCCGGTCGGCGCGAGCGTGAGCGCAAGGGCCAAAAGGGGCGACCACCGGTTTGCAGTCCCCTGCCTTTTCGCGCCGGCGATACTGCGGCAGGCGGTGACGAGCGACGTCTCATTGTCCGCGATGCGCCGCAATTCCACGCCCGAAAGTGAGCCGCCGACCACCGCTCGTTCCAACGTGGCCGCCATATCCACGACGCCGGTCAGCGCAAAGTCGCCGCCCGACCGGATGAACGTAAGCGTGTCGTCCACGAGCGCGAGCTCGGCGGCCGCGGCCGCGAGATCGGTGGTGGGCTTGAGTTCGAGCACGGACAATCTGCCCGGTTCACTCGTGGCGCGCGTGGCGATCTGTGCGAGCACGACGTCAAATTCGAGCGCGGCGAGCGCCGCGTCGTCAAACGCGGCCTCGGAAGCGGTCATCCCAAGCGTTCCTTCAGCAGAGCCCTGACGATATCGACGTTTGCTTTGCCGCGGCTTTCCTTCATGACTTGGCCGACGATGAAGTCGAACGCATTGACTTTGCCGCCTTTATACGCATCGACCGATTTTTGATTCGCGGCGATAGCCCGGTCGACGATGTCGGCGATGGCCTGCCGGTCGGTGACGGCTCCGAGACCGCGCTCTTCGACGATCGTCTTCGGATCACGCCCTTCGACGACGAGCACGTCGCAGATCTCCTTCGCGGCCTTCCCGGTGATCGCGCCGCCTTTGACCATGAGGATGAGATCTCCAAGCTGTGCGGCGGTCATCGGCGATTGCGCGAGGGTGAGCTCGGCGGCCTGCAGTGCTCGCCTGACATCCCCCATGAGCCAGTTCGCTGCGAGCTTCGCATCTCCGCAATGCGCGGCCACCGCTTCGAAGAAGTCGGCATCGGAGCGCTCGGTCGTCAGGACTGCGACGTCGTATTCCGCCAAACCGAACGCCGCGACGAGCCGCTTTCGTTTCGCGTCCGGCAGTTCGGGCAATTCCGCTCGCCATGCGTCAAGCAAAGACGCATCGAGCGCCATCGGCGCGAGGTCGGGCTCGGGGAAATAGCGATAGTCGTGCGCCTGCTCTTTCGAGCGCATCGAATAGGTGAGGCCACGGTTTTCATCCCAGCCGCGCGTTTCCTGAACGATGCGCTCGCCGGTTTCGACGCAACGCCGCTGGCGCTCGATCTCGTGTTTCACGGCGCGCCCCACCGAGCGAAACGAATTCATGTTCTTGACTTCGGTCTTGGTGCCGAGCGCTTCGGCGCCTCGCGGCCGGATCGAAACGTTGGCGTCGCAACGAAGCGAGCCTTCGTGCATCTTGACATCCGATACGCCGATGTACGACAAGACCGCTTTGAGCTCGGCGAGGTAGGCCTCGGCCTCATCCGGCGTTGCGAGGTCGGGCTCGCTCACGATCTCCATCAACGGAACCCCGGCGCGGTTGTAGTCGATCAGCGTGTATTCCGACCCGGTCATGCTGCCGCCGTGGTGAAGATTCTTGCCGGTGTCCTCTTCCAAGTGGATGCGGTTGAGCCGCACCGATTTGCCGGAAGGCAGCTTGACCGTTCCGCCGGTCGTGAGCGGCATATCGTACTGTGATATCTGATAGTTCTTCGGCATGTCCGGATAGAAGTAGTTCTTGCGGTCGAATTTCGAATGCGGCGCTACCGCACAGCCGAGGGCGAAGCCGGCCTTGCAGAGGTACTCGACGGCGCGCCGGTTGATGACGGGCAACGAGCCGGGCATACCAAGGCAGACCGGACAGACGTGCGTGTTCGGCTCGCCCCCGAATTCGTTGAGGCATCCGCAGAACATCTTGCTCGCCGTGGAGAGTTCGACGTGCACTTCGAGACCGATGACCGCCTCGTAGTCGGACGTCTTCATCTCGATCGTCATGCGGCACCGACTTTCGGCGATGCAGCCCACGCGAAGCGCGTCGCTTGCTCGTAGGCGTGAGCCACGCCGAGCATGCGCCCCTCTTCAAACGCCGGCGCTGCGATCTGCAAGCCGACCGGCAGCCCATCGATATAGCCGGCAGGCACCGACATCGCCGGAATGCCGGCCAAACTCATCGGAATCGTGAAGTAGTCCATGAGATACATGGCAACGGGATCGGATTTCGCGCCGAGCGGGAACGCAGGACAGGAAACGGCGGGGCACGCGATCGCGTCGCACGCCACGAAGGCCTCGTCGAAGTCTTTCTTCATCAACGTTCTGACCTTCTGCGCGCGCACGTAATATGCGTCGTAGTAGCCCGAACAGAGCGCGTACGTGCCGAGGATGATCCGGCGTTTGACTTCGGCCCCAAAACCCGCAGCACGGGTCTGCTCGAACATCTGATAGACGTCACCGTCCCCGGCGACGCGCACGCCGTAGCGGGCTCCGTCGTACCGCGCTAAGTTCGACGAGCATTCGGCCGGCGCGATGAGATAGTACGTGGCCAAACCGTACTTGGCGTGTGCGAGCGAGACCGGCACGAGAGTTGCGCCAAGACGTTCGAGTTCGGCGTACGCCGCTTTGTAAAGCCCGGCCAGCTTGGCGTCGCCGGCGATGCTCGCTTCGAATTCTTGGACGATGCCGATGCGCACGCCGCGCAAATCATCGCGCAGCGCATCGGCGTAGTGCGGAACGGGCACGTCGATGCTTGTCGAGTCCATCGGGTCGTGGCCCGAAATCGCTTCAAGCGTATCGGCTGCATCACGCACATCGGCCGTAATGGGACCGGCTTGGTCGAGCGATGACGCGAATGCGATGATGCCGTAACGGCTTACGCGGCCATACGTCGGCTTCACGCCGACGACGTTGCAGAAAGAGGCCGGCTCGCGAATAGAGCCCCCGGTGTCGGTTCCGAGCGCGATCGGTACCGAGCGGGCGCCAACCGTGCTCGCGCTGCCGCCCGACGATCCGCCCGGCACGCGATCTGTATCCCACGGATTGCGTGTGGGGAAGAACGCGGAGTTTTCGCACGACGAGCCCATGGCGAATTCGTCCATGTTCGTCTTGCCGATGATGACCGCGCCCGCCGCTTCGAGCTTGCGGACGACCGTCGCCGAATACGGCGGCACGAAGTTCGCCAGGATCTTCGATCCGCTCGTCGTCGTGACGCCTTCGGTGCAGAACAGATCTTTGACGGCGACCGGCACACCCGCGAGTATGCCGCAGTCTTCGCCGCGGGCCAGCCGTGCATCGATTTCGGCCGCGCGCTTCAGTGCGCGCTCGGGCAAGAGCGTCAGATACGCTTTGATGATGGGATCGGCGGCGGTGGCGGCATCGAGGGCGGTGCGCACCGCTTCAACCGAAGAAGTCTCCCGCTGCGCGATGCGTTCGCGGATGTCGTGGCCGGTCAGCATGCGTCTGCCCTACTCGAGTATGCGTGGAACTTTGAAATACGGACCCTCGACATCGGGTGCGTTCCGCAGCGCGCTCGGACGGTCGAGCGAATCGCGGACCACGTCGTCGCGCATCACGTTGAAGATCGGAATCACCTGCGCGGTGGCGGAGACGTGTTCGACTTCGAGCGCTTGAAGCTCCGCGATGAAATCGAAGAGCCTCGAGAACTGCGCCGCGAACGCCTCGGACTCAGGCTGGGTGAGGGCGATGCGGGCGAGCTTCGCGATGTGCGCGATATCGATGGGTACGTCGCTCATGATCTCTCAATCTTTGTAGTGGCAGCTACAGCGCGAATTCGGCGAGCGTCTCCACGTGCCCCGTATGTGGGAACATGTCGAACGGCGTGACGCGTTCCAACCGGTATCCGGAGGCGGTCAGCGCTTTCGCGTCGCGCGCGAGCGTCGCCGGGTTGCAAGAGAGATAAAGAACTCGCGGAGCGCGATTGTCGCTCAGCGCCGCGAGCACCTCCGGCTCACAGCCTTTACGGGGCGGGTCGAGGATGACGGCATCGGCACCCGCGAGCAAGGTTTTGCCCCGTTCGCCTACGAGTGCCCCGGCGACCGAAGCGTGCTCGAACGAAGCGTTGGTCACGGCATTTTCAGCGGCGTTTGCGGCCGCTTCGCCCACGGCTGGAGCGAACGATTCCACCCCGGACGCCGAAATGCCCCGCCGGCCGAGCACGACGCCGAACGTGCCGACGCCGCAATAGAGGTCGATGATCCGGCTCGCCCCGTCGAGCCGCTCGATGAGGCGCTGCGCGATCAATTCGAGCGTCGCGACATTGATCTGGAAAAACGAGGCGATCCCGAACGAGAACGTGGCGCCCGCGACGGTTTCGCGCACGACCGGGCTGCCCCAAAGCGTGGCCGAACGGCGTCCGAACACGGCGTTCTCGCCGGCCGGGTCCCAACTCATCGAAAGCCCAGTGACTCCTGGAATCCGCCTGCGCAATTCGTCCGTGAGCGCTCCGAGCCGCTTGTTCGGCTTCTCGCCGTTGAACGAGACCACGATCTCATCGCGCGTGGAGCTTGCGCGCGCGACCACGTGCGCGAGCCCCGAGAACGCTTCCGGCTCGTCCGCCGCGAAACGCACGAGTTGCGATACCACCGCATCGAGCCGGGGCAATAAGACAGGGCAGCGTTCCACCGGAACGATTCGGTGCGATCGAGCCTCGTAGAATCCAAGCCTCATGGCCCCGCCGGCATAGCGGGCGACGAGCGAGACCTTGTTCCGATAGCCTGCGCGCGGGTCGACTGCGGGCGCTATCGTCTCGTCGACTACGATGCCGTGCAGTCCGCCGAGCCGCTCGAGCGCATCCACGACCAGTCTGCGTTTCCACGCAAGCTGCGCTTCATAGCGGTAGTGAAGTGTTTGACATCCGCCGCAACGTGGAAAAACGGGGCAGCCTGCGTCTACCCGATCCGGCGATGGAGATTCGATCGCGACGACGTGTGCGCTCGCATACGACCGCTTGACCGAGTCCACCGCGACGCGCACGCGCTCGCCGGGTAGGCCGCCGGTGACAAATGTGACGAGGCCGTCGACGCGGCCGACGCCCTGACCGTTCTCGAGGAGATCATCGAGGACGAATGATTGGGCGGCGACGGCTTCGGCGGCGCTACGCGCGCCGTTGGTTGTCAAGGGTCTGGAGCAGATCGTCGGCTTCGTCGATCAGCGCGCGGATGCGGTCGCGCGTGGGATTGTGTTCTTCGGGCAAGGCAAGATTTCGGATGAGGCAGTACGTGCAAAACGCGGATGCCAAAAAGGCTGCGGTCCACACGAACGGATAGATCCGCCTCATCGCCGAGAGAGGTCCTTACTCAGCCGGTTTAGCATGCGGTCGCCGAACCGCGAACAAATATCCAACATATGCTCTATTGTTAGACGCGAACGGGCTGCTGTCCCTCCGGCGCGCCGTTCTGCGGCGCTTGGTAGGCCGAAAGCACGCATATCGCGTGCGGTCCTGCGGCGAGCACAGTGCGATGACCGTCGATATCGATGACGTACACCGCGAGACCGGCGGCAAGCGGTTGCGCCGCCACCACGTCGATGGTGGCGCGCGGACTTCGCCGGAGCCGAGCGATCCAGCGCGCGAGCGGCGCGATCATGCTGCTCCGGCCATCCAACGCGGAACGAGCACTCGCAGGTTCGCTGCATTTCCGTCTACGTGGAGCGTGATCGCCGCCGAGATATGCTGGGTGCGCGCGAGTTGCGCATCGGCAGCGATGTAGACGATTCGCTGCGGCGCGCCGGGCACACGGGTGAGCCGCGCCGCGATGCCATTGACGATCTCCCGAAGCACCGCGTCGGCGGCCGCGCGGACCACGCTGCCGATCTCTTCCGCCTCCGGCACGCGCGCGCCGACGGCTCCCGATGCAAACGCGACCACGGCGTCGCGCTCCGCACAGACCACGAGCGCGCCTTTGCCCCCTGTGGTCAACGCTAGGCGCAGCGCCGCATCTGGCACTTCAGGCGCTTCGACCTCCGTGACCGTGGGCAAAGCGACCGCGACCGGACAATGCAATAGTTCGAAGAGACCAGCACACGCCGCTGCGATGATGTCGCGGATCTCGCCCATGACGTCGCGCTGGATGGCTTCGGGCGACGGCGCGTCCGGCGCACGTTTCGCCGGCTTCTCCATAACAAAGCCGAGCGGTTCCGGCGAACGCAAATCCTGGCTCGGGCGGCGTGGCAGCGTGAGTTCGTCGATCTGCGCCGCTTCACCGATGAACTCAACGCCCGCTTGCCACGCGTACGGTTGGGTGGTGACGACGCATCTGCCGGCGAGTTGTGCGCGGTTTTCGGGAAGCGCGGCATCGGTCCAAGCAGCCGCCGATGGTCGCGATGCGGCGACGATGGAGCTTAAGCCCTCGAAGAACACGTCGGCCACCTTCCCGACAAGCGCGCGCGCGCGCCGCCCGCCGCCGGACTTCACCGAGGAGCCGGTCCCTCCGAGCATCGCGTCGGCAAGACTTGCGGCAAGCGGCGCCTCGAATCCGATCCACCATTGAACGGGGCCGCTGCGAGCCACGTAGTGCCACGCTCCTGGAATGGCGCCGCTCGCGCCTCCGGCGACTGCGCGCACGGGGCGATTGAGATACGCTGCCAGCAACTGGGTGAGTGAACGGCCAAGCGCATCTTCGCCGGCCTTTTGGCCGAGTTCGGTCTGCATCCGTTCGAACGCGGCGCGTTGAACGCCCGACTCGTCGCGAGAAACGAACTTCTTGGCGCCTTCGGGCGCCGAAAGAGCCGATGCGAGACGGCGTAGGTCGTCGTCGTTGACGCGGCTCATGCGAGAGACTTCGCGGCCCGACGCGCGCGGCGCCGTTCGAGACCGGCGCGCATCTGCGACCACGGAATCACTGCTTCGAACGCGAGACGAGCCGTTTCGTCGGCGGCGAGCTGGCGCGCGGCGAGGTGAGCGCCGGCAAGCGTCAACATGGTCCGCCGGGCCGCCGCCACAGCGCACGCGAACGAGCTTCGCGACGCGGATGCGTTGAAGTGGTGAATATCCCCCGCAAATGCAAGACTGTTATGCCGCCGATGGTGCGCGGCCTCGCGCGCAAGTGCGGCGGCGGCCGATGACGCGGCGCGCAATCGCCGCTCGATGCCGCTCACCGCTTCAAGCGTGCGCGTTCGCGTCATGCGGGCGCCGTCCCCGCGAGTGCGCGTACGCCGCGCTCGATGATCTGCCGCCGCTCCGGACCGACTGACACCAGCGTGATCGGCAACCCGCACTCGCGCTCGACGAACTTGACGTACGCTTGCGCCGCGGGCGGCAGCCGGTCGAACGAACGCGCATCGGTGGTGGACTCGGACCAGCCCGCCAATGTGTGATATTCCGGTTGAGCGCCGGCGGCGATCTGGAACGGCACGGAAACGTCGGATGCGCATCGATACGCGACGCAAACGTTGATCTGGTCGAAATCGTCGAGGACGTCTAATTTTGTGAGCGCGATCTCGGTGACGCCGTTCACTTGCGCCGCGTATCGAAGCGTGGCTAGGTCTAGCCAGCCGCAGCGGCGCGGCCGCCCCGTGACGACGCCGAACTCACGGCCGATCGACCGCAGCCGTTCGCCGGTCTGGTCGGTGAGTTCGGTGGGAAACGGGCCGCCGCCGACGCGCGTAGTGTAAGCTTTGACGACGCCCATCACCGATTCCACGCACGTCGGGCCGAAGCCAAGACCGGCTCCCGCGCCGCCGGCGACGGTGACCGACGATGTGACGAACGGATATGTGCCAAACGTGACGTCCAGCATGCTTCCTTGCGCCCCTTCCACGAGCACGCGTTTGCCGGCACGCAGCGCATCGTGCAACATGGAGACCGTGTCGCAGACGTGGCGGAGCATGCGCGGCGCGAATCGGTCCAACCACTGCATGATCTCGCCGGGGTCGACCTCGATGCCGGTCGGCGCGAGCGCGGCAGCGCGGCTCTCGACGATCGAACGGCAGTGAGCCAGGTCGCGCAAATCTCCTGCGCGGATCCCGCATCGTGCGACGCGATCTCCGTAGGCCGGTCCGATTCCGTTGCCGGTGGTGCCGATGGCGTCTTTGCCGCGTGCGCGTTCGCCGGCACGATCGAGTTCGATGTGATAGGGAAGGATGAGCTGCGCGAGATCCGAGACCCAGACGCGGCTCGTGTCGATGCCGGCCGCGTCGAGCGCGGCGATCTCTGCCAAGAACGATTCAGGATTGACGACTGTGCCCGGGCCGATGATGCATGACTCGACACCGGTGACCACGCCGCTCGGAACGATGCGCAGCTTGTACGTCTTGTCGCCGACGATGACCGTGTGACCCGCATTCGCACCTCCACCGAAGCGCGCAGCGATGTGCGCGCCGGCGCACAGATAGTCCACGATGCGGCCCTTGCCTTCATCACCCCACTGAATACCGACGACAAGGTTGACGGGCATGCCGGCTACCTCTCAAGGACGACGATGATACTCTGCGCCGATGTTCAGCGAGAGCCCGACGCGGCCCTCGCCATTTCTTGCGGCGCTTCACCGACGTTGGCTGTAGGCAGCGCCGTGTACGCCATGACGCGGGTGAGAACCAGCTCGGCGAACAGCGAGCATGGCCAAGCGAAATTTGAGCGCGTGTAGTGCGCCGGCTCGTTCGGATCGAAAGATTCGTGCAACAGGTGGTCGCCGAGATCGGAATTGTGCAACTGCGCGATGATCGTCGACACCTCGGCGGGATCCGTCGACGTGAGGGCCTGCATCACGAGCGCCAACGGCCATACATAGCCGTTCGGAGTGTGCGGACTTCCCTCGCCGCTCGCGGCGGCACCCGTGTAGTAATACGGATTATCTACCGACAACGCGAAGCGCCGCGTGTTCTGGTAGATCGCGTTCGTGGACGTTTCGTAACCTATATACGGGATGGAAAGCAGGCTCGGGACGTTGGCGTCGTCCATCAAATTGACGTGTCCGGTGCCGTCGACTTCGTACGCATACATGTATCCGTACTTGTCCGAGTATACGATCGCGTAGTTGTTGATGCCGGTGCGGATGCCATCGCGAACCTCCGTCGTTTGCGCGCGCATGGCGTCGTCGTGCCAAACGTTTGCTTCAATCTCGGCTAGGTCGGTCAACGCCACCACGGCGAACATGTTGTCGGGGACGTTATAGCCGTATTGCGCCGGATCATCGCTCGGCCGGAAACCCGTCCACACCATACCGGTGTAACCGACCGGTGCGCCTGCGCCCCCATTGACAAGCGCTTGATGGCGGTAGTTCGAAAGGCTGTGGTCGCGTTCGAGTTCCATGACTCCAAGCGCCGCTTCGTACGCACGCTTCACCTCGGGCGTGAACACCGTGTCGTCGCCGGTGTGCTTCCAATAGGTCCACGAAAGCCAAATCGGATACGCGAGCGAATCGAGCTCGAATTTCTCCTCGGCGACCTTGTAGTCGCTGTTAAAAGCGTTGGCGTACGGATCGACGAGCAGATCATTCGCTTCGCGCGCGATGACCCCGCGCAACATGGCTTTCACCGCCGGGTCGTCGGCGAAATATATGTACGGCCGCACCTCAGCGCTCGCATCCCGCAGCCACATCGCGCCGATGTCGCCGGTTATGACGTACGTCGTGTCGTCGGGTGCGTAGGTGATGTCGTTTTGGATGGTGGTGAGCAGACATTGCTGATAGAGAGCGCCGGTATCGAGGCTACCGCCGTGATAGCCGGCGGCCGCTTTGGAAATGGCGTCGAGTTCTGCTGCTTGCGTGGGCGTGGGGACTTCGGCGCATAGGACTGCGGCGGCAGTTATAACGGCCAACCAGATCCTCACGCAAAATCCTCCTGACGGGCGCCGCGCGACGTTCCCTGTCTCGAGGCGGCGTCATCGTTGTTTGCGCGAAAGTTTCGGCGCTCCTGCGAGATCTCTTATCAGGATGCGATATGAAGTTTGATGATGACCGATGCTCCGCCGCCGCGTCGTCCTGCCGCGCGCAATATTCCGCCGTGGGCTTCGACGAGCAGTCGCGCGATGGACAACCCAAGTCCGAATTGCCCACCTGGACCCACCATGAACGGCCGCGCGAAATCGTGCAGCGTTTCTCGCGCGAAGCCTTCGCCGTCGTCGCACACCGCGATCCGGAGCTCCCCCGCGCGTACGCCGATGCGGACCTCAACTCGGCCGGCCGCGTGGCGGGCCGCGTTGTCAACGAGATTGACGAGCACCTGCAGCATCCGTTCGCCGTCGACGGGCGCGACCGCGCGGCCGTTTTGCGTGAAGCGCAAGCTCCGCTCCGCGTATCGAGGTTCGACGGAACGCCACGCTCGTTGAACGATGGCGCCGATATCCGCGGGCGCGATGCACAGGCGCAGACTGCCCGCACCCCAAGCACCCGCGTCGATGAGGCCCTCGACCAACCGCGTGAGCCGCGCCGCCTCAGAGGCGATGACGTCGAGGTAGTGCCGCCGCTTCGATGCGGCCAGTCGAGGTGCCGACTGCAGCCGCTCCACGTACCCGACGATGGCGGTGAGCGGCGTGCGCAGTTCGTGTGTGACCGATGCCAAGAATGTGGACCGCCGCTCTTCCACTCGAGCCACCACTGCGGCGCCGCGCAATGCGTGACGCAGTCCAACCATGGGTGACGTCGAGTCGACCGGCTCGATCACGGTCCAGCCCGCGCGCACGCCGGCGAGACGCGGAACGGCTCCCACGGGCCGGGCGTCGCGAAATGCTTGAAGCACCGCGCTTCGCAAACGCATCGCCGCCACCACCAGGTCGGGGTCGGCCACTGCGGCTTGCGCTCGAGCATCGACCGCCCGTCCGACCAGCAGTGCGGCAAACCATGCGGCGCTCGGACCAGCCGCGACGACGTCTCCGTGCCGGAGCACGCTGCCGGCGGACGCGGCGAGAGCCGTCGCAACTGCTTGCTTGCACGCCTGCAATGCCTTGCTGCGCTGACCGCCGCGAATGCCGTCCAGCCCGGTGATCTCAAGGTAGAGGAGAGGAGCCGCGCGGCCCTGTTCGGCGAGCTGCCTCAGGCTCGGTGTGAGGCCACGAAGGTCGGCGATGCGCGACGGCAGATGGCGCCGCTCCGTGGGCATGCCGCTCTAGTCCCTAGCCGGTTCCGGGTGTTGAGAGCTTGTAGCCAAGGCCGTGAATGGTGTGGAGATACCGCGGCGAGCGGGCATCGTCGCCGAGCGCGCGGCGCAGACGGCGGACATGGACGTCGACCGTGCGCGGGTCGCCATCGAAATCGAATCCCCATACCGTCTCGATCAATTGATCGCGGGTGAATACGCGGCCCTCGTTGCACGCCAGCAGCCAAAGCACGTCGAATTCGCGCGGTTTGAGGCGTACCGGTTTGCCGTCAAGGGTGACTTCGCGCCGCTGCGCGTCGACCGCAATGGCGCCGACGATTCGACGAGCCGCGGCCGCGAGCGGCGCCGCGCCCGAGCGGCGGAGGACCGCCCGCACTCGCGCGACCAGTTCTCGAGGGGAGAATGGCTTGACGATGTAATCGTCGGCGCCGAGCTCCAATCCCACGATGCGATCGACTTCGGCGCCGCGCGCGGTGAGAAAGACGACGGGTGCGTTCGTCTCTTTGCGCAGCGAACGGCACACTTCAAATCCGTCGAGTCCCGGCAATCCGATGTCGAGGACGACCACATCGGGCGAATGTTTGCGCGCGCTGCGCAGCGCCGCCATGCCATCGGACGCGGAGTCGACGGAAAAGCCTTCGGCGGTGAGGGCGTCGCGAACCAATTCCGTGATCGCCGGTTCGTCGTCCACGACGAGCGCGACACGCGTGGCGGGCGCAGTCACAGCCTTCTCGCCGGCCGCCAATAATTTCATAGACGACCCCGTAGTCGGACGAGCGACGACGATCGCCATATGACGACAACAGACGTTCCCATAAAAGTGTCGACCTTTCGGAACGAATATCTAACGAGCTTTAAAGTATATCACGTATGAGTGCGCTGCGGACGCTAGCGTGCTACGCTATTTTGTCGATGCGTGTCACGCAGATGGCGCCCATGAGCGGGCCGCCTTTACCGTTGCGGCGATACGAATGTAAGATGTCGGCGCGGCAACGCGTGCACGCGCGCGCGACGTGGATTGTGCGGACGCCTTCCGAGCTCAAGCGCGCAGCGATGGACGACGCGGCGTCCAACGAAACGCTGTCGTCGCGATGCCGCTCGATGACGAGCATCGCAGCCGGGCGCGTGTGGCCCGGGAATTGCGCCGCGACCTCAGGCCCGACTTCGAAGCAGCAGGCTTGGAGGTGAGGGCCCACCGCGGCGACGAGCTGCCGCGCACTGGCCCCCCGTTCAACGCACGCACGCACGCCCGATTCGATCACGCCGGCCACGATGCCGCGCCAGCCTGCGTGCACCAACGCGCTGACTCGGCGCGAAGGATCGATGAGCCACACCGGCGCGCAATCCGCAGCCAAGACGACGGGAACATCGTGCGCCGAATCGGCGATGACGCCGTCGGCTTCGACGCGGCGGCCGTCGCGCAGCGTTTCGGCACCGGCGATGACCGCGCCATGCACTTGGTCGACGCCGCGCAGACGTGCGCCTGCGCCTGGGGATAGCGACTCGGCCCATGAGTGGAATTCGACGCGGGTCCGCGCGTTGACGGACGCAGCCGACATGAGCCCATGAAAATCCAGCGGCGCGAGCGCCCCTGCGATGATGACGGTGCCGCCGGCGCGGAGCTCCGCAAAACGGAATCCGCCTCCGAGATCCTCGCTCTGGAGCGCCTCGAGTGCTGCGCTCACTCGAGCACCTCGATCTGATCGGGCATGTTGCCGCGCCGCTCGGCGCTTCGGCGCAACGCGCGACTGATGTTGGGCGCTCCGAATCCGAGTCGTTCGAGCCGGCGGCCGAGCTGCGCGTATCCGTCGGCAGGCCGCATCGCCTCTAGCTTTGCGAGCGCGCGCTCGATGCGCGAATCCTCGTCGTCTTCAAGTTCGTCTAAGACTTCGCGCGCAAGATCGCCGTCGACGCCGTTGCGTACGAGCTCTTGGAACAGGCGCAATCGACCGACCGCTTTGCGGTCGAGCACGGACTTGAGGTGCAACTGGGCGTACGTGCGGTCGTCGAGATATTTTCGGCGCTCGCATTCGGCGAGCGCCGCTTCGATGGCATCGGCAGCGTGTCCGCGGTCGCGCAGTTTCTGCGCGAGCTGCGACCTGGTCATGCGCCGTCCTGAGAGCAGGCGCACGGCTGCGGCGATGGTGCTCCCGCCGGGTCGCGCCGCCTGCGCGCCCGGATGGCCGTCCACGGAGCGGGCTTACTCGCCGACGACTGCGAATCGGGCCGCGCCGTTGTCGACGGCGATGGACCCTACAGGGGGCTTGACCAGCGTGGCGCGGATCTTCCCTTCCAGTTCGTCCGCGGTGTCGGTGTGCTCCTCAAGATAGGTCTTAGAATTCTCGCGACCCTGTCCGATGCGGGTGTCGCCATAGGTGTACCACGATCCGCTCTTGCCGACGAAGTTCAACTCGAGCCCGACATCGATGAGCGAGCCCGTCTTACTGATGCCTTTGCCGTACATGATGTCGAAGTCGGCGACGCGGAACGGGGGAGCGACCTTGTTCTTGACGACCTTCACCCGTGTGCGGTTGCCGATGACGTCGGTGCCCGACTTTATGGTCTCCAGGCGGCGGACGTCCAAGCGAACGGACGCGTAGAATTTTAGCGCCCGGCCGCCGCTTGTGGTCTCGGGATTGCCGAACATGACGCCGACCTTCTCGCGGATCTGATTGATGAACACCATCGTGGTGCGCGATTTGCTGATGGCTGCGGTGAGCTTGCGCAGTGCTTGCGACATGAGCCGCGCTTGCAGACCCATGTGCGCGTCGCCCATATCGCCCTCGATCTCGGCTTTCGGCACCAGGGCCGCCACCGAATCGACGACGACGATGTCCACTGCATTCGAGCGGACCAGCATCTCGGCGATTTCGAGGGCCTGTTCTCCGGTGTCGGGCTGCGAGACGAGCAGATTGTCGAGATTCACGCCTAAATTCGAGGCATAGAGCGGGTCCAAAGCGTGCTCGACATCGATGAACGCGGCGGCCCCGCCGTTCTTCTGCGCTTCGGCGATGCAATGGAGCGCTAAGGTGGTCTTGCCCGAAGATTCCGGGCCGTAGATCTCAACGACACGGCCCCGCGGAAGACCCCCGACTCCAAGCGCGATGTCCAACGCGATGCTGCCTGTGGACACCGTCTCGATGGCGATGGCAGATGCCGCCTCGCCAAGCTTCATGATGGCGCCCTTGCCGAATTGCCGTTCGATTTGTGCGACAGCGTTTTCCAGCGCCTTGTCTTTTTCGGACACCGCGTTCTCCTTCAAAATAATGCGTCCACGTACGACCGAGGGTCGAACGCGCTCAATTGATCCACCGTTTCGCCGAACCCCACATACTTGATGGGAATATCGACTTGATCCATCACCGCGACGATTATCCCGCCTTTCGCTGTGCCGTCTAGTTTCGTCAGGACGACCCCGGTTACTTGCGTCGCATCGTGAAAGAGCCGGGCTTGGGAAAGCGCGTTCTGGCCGGTGGTGGCGTCGAGAACGAGCAGGGTCTCATGGGGCGCACCGGCCACTTCGCGCGCGATCACGCGTCGCATCTTCTTCAACTCTTCCATCAAATTGTGCTTGGTCTGCAGCCGCCCCGCCGTGTCGATGAACACCACATCGATGCCGCGCGCCTTCGCCGCGGCGAGACCGTCGAAGATGACCGCAGCCGGATCGGCCCCTTCCGCGCGCCGGACGATCTCCGCATCGGCCCGTCGAGCCCAGATCTCCAACTGATCCGCTGCCGCGGCCCGAAAAGTGTCGCCCGCGACGAGCATGACGGATTTGCCCCGCTTGTGCTCCTTGGCAGCCAGTTTGCCGATCGTCGTGGTCTTTCCCGAGCCGTTGACGCCGACCACCAGCACGACGTGGGGCCGGCCGGTCTCGATCATGCCGGCAAGCGCTGGGTGGCGCAGATAGTCGCCCAGATCTTCCTTGAATACTTTGACGACATCGGCCGCGACGCGCAGATTGCGCTGCTGCGCGGCGGTCTTGAGCTGGCCGAGGATTTTTTCCGTGGTGGGCACGCCGAAATCGGCGCCGATCATGGTCTCTTCGAATTCTTGCCAGAACGCGTCATCCACCAGTTGACGGCCGATGAGCGAATTCCAATGGCCCTCAAGTTGATTGCGCGTCTTTTCAAGACCGTCGCGAAACGAGTTGAGCCATTGCATCGCATGCGGTTTCGCCCGTTCGGCAGCGCGTTCTTCTACTGCATGCCGGGGCGCCGGCGAACCCCTCGTCGGAATCCGACCCGGGGCGGCCCTAACTTGCGGTTTGCGGCTTCTTTCTCACGTATTTTTGCTTCACGTTGGGGTCGCCCTCGCGGAACGTGCCCTCGACGTGCATGGCTTTGAGCTTGGATCGCAGGCGGATGACGGCCTGGGCATGGATCTGAGAAACGCGCGATTCCGAAACATCGAGCACGCTCTTGATCTCTTTGAGCGTCAGCCCTTCGAAGTAGTAAAGAGAGATCACCGTGCGTTCTTGCGGCGGCAGGCTGTCGACGGCAGTGGCGAGCGACCCTTTCATTTCGGTGGATTCAAGGAGGAACGTGGGATCGGGGCCGCCGTCCTTCAACGTGTCGACGAGCGCGACATCGTGACCGCGCTCGTTCGGCAAGAATTCTTCGAGCGACAACACGGAGGTGCTGCGCACCTTGAGCAGCAGCGAATGGTAGTCTTTCAGCGGAATGCCGAGCGCGGCCGCGACCTCGACATCGTCCGGCGCGCGCCCCATCCGCCCTTCGAGCTCCGCGAAGATCCTCTCCATCTCGCGCGCTTTTTGGCGCACCGCGCGCGGCACCCAGTCGAGCGCGCGAAGCGCATCGAGTATGGCACCGTTTATGCGTGTGATGGCGTACGTCTCGAACTTCACGCCGCGTGAATCGTCGTATTTGTTGATGGCGTCGATCAATCCCAGGATTCCTTCGTTGACGAGATCGTGGATCTCGACGTGCGAGGGCAGATTGATCGAGATGCGCCCGGCGACGTATTTGACGAGATGCAGATACTTATGGATGATCTCTTCGCGCGTCAGCGTCAGACCCGCGATCGTACATCGATCCCTGACCGGTGTGCGCGAGCTCATGTTTTCGACCGCCGGCCCAGATCGGTCGACCGCCGGTCCAAATCGGTCGCCCCATTGCGGTTTATGCGTTTGACATCCATGAGACGTGCGAGCGCTTCGCGCCGGAAGCGGTATTGACCGCCGGGCGTCTTGATCGCATCGACGAGCCCTTCGCGGGCCCAACGTCGAATAGCCGCCCTTGTCATATTGAGGGCACGCGCGACTTCGCCGGACGTCATCCAGTCCTTGGGTGGGATTCCGGCAAGACTTGCGCTACCGCGCCGTGCGCCTGCCATTGCGGCCTTCTTCCATGAAGACTCAAAATCGAGCCATCGGATAGAGGCTCTCGCTCATCCGCACACTCAAGCCGAACGCTGAATAGCTCGGCGCCTCCCGTTTTCCTAGCGGACCGTTTTTTCCCTTTTTGCGCGAATGACCGTATTGCTCCTAATATCCCGAATATCTTATTAGTACGCAATTAGCTAAGATTCTTTGGCCGGGCACAGCCGCAAAGTACAGTGCGTTTGACCGAACATCAGCCTGTCGCCGTCTTTCAGCGCCGCCAATATATGCGCGCCGACGCGCGTCGACCCGTTGAGATAGGTCCCGTTCGCGCTGTCCAAGTCCTCGATGGCGAATCCGCCGTGTCTGCGCAAGATGAGCGCATGGCGGCGCGAGACGTAGCTTTCCGGATCCGCCGCTGTTAGGTCGATCTCGGGAAACACCCGATCCAACTTCGACGCGCGGCCCACAAGGAGCACGTCTCGGTCGAGCTTCACCACGCAGCCGATGCTTCCAACCCCGTCCTCGTGGACGATCAATTCGCCGTCCACGGTCGGACGTGTGATGCGCCGCGTCGGGACCGCGGTTGGGATTCCGCCGCCGATCGGTGCCGGCAATTCGTCCCCGCACACTTTGCAAAAAGTCTCGCCGAGGCTATTGGTGGCCTCGCAGCGGGCGCAGATGCGCGTGTCGTGCGGTGTGCTTCTACCGGGGAACGCCGTTGCCGGCGAGCGGCGGTAGGTCTCGGTTGTGTCGGTTGTTCGGTCGCTGATCGTCGTCTCCCCTGAAGTGGATTGCGGCCGTGACTTATACCCGCGCTGAATCCTATCGTACCACGCTCGCGTCACGCTCGTCGCGTGATGGCGGTTACAAACGAGGCTGTCACGCGTATCTGATTTTTGGATTGAGGACGGCGTAGAGCAGATCGACGAGCAGATTCACGACGACGAAGGTGGTGGCGAACAGCAAAATGGACCCGTTGATGAGCGGATTATCTCGATTGCTTATGGCTTCGAAAGCGAGCCTGCCGACGCCAGGCCATGCAAAGATGCTCTCGGTCAGCACCGCGCCGCCAAGCAAAAGTCCGGTCTGCAGTCCGATGACCGTGACGATCGGGATCAGCGCATTGCGAAGCCCATGATGCATCACAACGGCAAAGTAGCTCAAGCCTTTAGCTCTTGCCGTCCTGATGTAATCCGTCTGCATCACCTCGAGCATGCCGGCGCGGGTCATCTTCGCGATGATCGCCATCGGTATCGTTCCAAGCGTGATCGCGGGCAGCGCGAGATGCCGCAGAACGTCGACGAAGGCAGGCCAATTTCCGGCGAGCAGTGCATCGACGGTAAGCAAGTGCGTGTGCGCCGTCACGTCGTAGCGCAGCGAGATTCGTCCGCCGATCGGGAACAGATCCAGATTCCATAACTTAGACGGTTCGTACGCGATGAGCCACAACATCATCCATCCGAGCCAGAATACGGGAACCGATACGCCGAGGAGAACCAAGACGGAAAGCGCGGTGTCGATCCAGGTGCGGTGATTGAGCGCGGCGACGATGCCGGCCGGAATGCCGACGAGGACCGCGACGAACATCGCCGCAAGCGCCAACTCGAGCGTCGCCGGAAAATACGTCTGCAGCTTCGAGACGACCGGCTCGTTGTCGGCGAGCGACACCCCAAGATTGCCGTGGGCGACTTGGACAAGGTATGCCCAAAGCTGGACGTACCATGGCCTGTCGAGGCCCAATTGCTGCGTGAGCCGGATGATGTCGGCGCGCGTGGCATGCTCGCCCAAGAGGATCTGCACCGGATTCCCGGGGATTTCGTGCAAGAAGAAAAACGTGAGAACGGTGATCGTGACCAGCACGGCCACGAAGCGGATCGCACGCGCAAATAAGAATCTCGCCACGCGCCTAGGGCCTTTGTTGTTCCGGCCGAAGCGACCCTTCCCACAGCATCTTGACTGCATGGCGCAGGAGGAGCGGGACGGACCGGAAAAATCCGCAAGGTTATCTAGCAAGTGCCTTTAGGTATGCGTATACCCTATTGCCGCGCGGCGGCGGCGCGCTTCACGGAGATATGCAAGCAACACTATGAATCACTATTCGTCAATGTCGATGGAGCAACTGGCTATCGGATTCGCGCTCGTGTGCGGGCTTCTCGCCATCGGCTACGGCGCGTACCTCATCTCGTGGATTCTGCGCAAGTCCGACGGCAATCCCAAGATGCGCGAAATCGCGGCCGCCATCCAAGAAGGTGCGATGGCGTACATGAAGCGCCAATATAGCACCATCGCCGTCGTAGCCGTCGTGCTCGCCATCGTGCTGGCCGTCGTCTTCAAAGGTTGGGAAGCGTCGGTCGGCTTTCTCGTCGGCGCGATCCTGTCCGGCCTGACTGGATTCATCGGCATGTTCGTCGCCGTGCGCGCGAACGTCCGCACGGCCGAAGCAGCGAAAGGCGGGCTGGGCGCGGCGTTCGACGTCGCGTTCAAGGGCGGCGCCATCACGGGTCTGCTTGTCGTCGGCCTCGGCATCATCGCGGTGTCCGGCTATTTCGCGATCATGCATTCCGTCTACGGCGACGACTTGCCCTCGGCTTTGAACGCCATGGTCGGTCTAGGCTTCGGTTGTTCGCTGATCTCCGTGTTCGCGCGTCTCGGCGGCGGCATCTACACCAAGGGGGCCGACGTCGGCGCCGATCTCGTCGGCAAAGTGGAAGCCGGCATACCCGAAGACGATCCGCGCAACCCAGCGGTCATCGCGGACAACGTGGGCGACAACGTCGGCGATTGCGCCGGTATGGCGGCCGACTTATTCGAGACCTATTGCGTCACCACCATCGCCACCATGCTGCTCGGCGCTCTCGTATTCAAAGGCAACGCTGAACTCCAGCTGATCTCCACTTTGTTTCCGCTGGTCCTCGGTGGGGCCTCGATAATCACGTCGATCATCGGCACCGCATTCGTCAAGGTCAAGAACAAGAACATCATGGGCGCAATGTATGTCGGCTTGGCCATCGCGGCCGTGCTTTCGGCCATCGCCTTTTACTTCATCACCGGCCACATCATGCAGAATGCGGCTCAGGTCGACGAGCGCTTCACCCCGCTGAATCTCTGGTACTGTTCGCTCGTCGGTCTTGTGATCACCGGCCTCATGGTGATCATCACCGAATACTTCACCGGCACTCAATTCCCGCCGGTGCAAGCGATCGCGCGGGCTTCCACGACCGGGCATGCCACGAACATCATCACCGGCCTTGCAGTCTCCATGAAGGCGACCACGCTGCCGGTGATCGTGATCGTACTCGGCATTTTGGTGTCGTACGGTCTCGCCGGCTTGTATGGCGTCGCCATCGCTGTGATGTCCATGCTTTCGATGGCGGGCGTCATCGTCGCGCTCGACTCGTACGGGCCGATCACCGACAATGCCGGCGGCATCGCGGAAATGGCGAAACTTGGTCCGGAGATCCGCGGCATCACCGATCCGCTCGATGCTGTCGGGAACACGACCAAAGCCGTCACCAAAGGCTATGCCATCGGTTCCGCTGCGCTCGCCGCCATCGTCTTGTTCGCATCGTTCCAACAAGAATTGGCGGGCATCGGATCCCAAACGCTCGTCTTTGCGCTCGACAAACCGTACGTTCTTGCCGGGTTGCTGCTCGGCGGCGCGCTGCCGTATATATTCGCTGCGCTGTGCATGGAAGCGGTCGGTCAAGCAGGCAGCGCGGTGGTCGAGGAAGTCCGCCGTCAGTTCCGCGAGATCAAAGGCATCATGGATGGGACCGGCAAGCCTGAATACGGCCGTTGCGTGGACATCGTGACCTCATCCGCGCTTCGCCAGATGCTCGTGCCCGCGCTCATCCCGGTGCTCACGCCGGTCTTCATCGTCTTGCTCGGCGTGGTCGGCATCATCAGCAGCGAAAACGCGGCGCTCATGCTCGGCGGCGTTCTCGTCGGATCGATCGTGACCGGCATCTTCGTCGCCATCTCAATGACTTCTGGCGGCGGCGCGTGGGATAATGCGAAGAAGTACATCGAAGACGGCAACTACGGGGGCAAGAAAAGCCCCGCTCACCAAGCCGCGGTCACCGGCGATACCGTCGGCGATCCGTACAAAGACACTGCCGGCCCTGCGATCAACCCGATGATCAAGGTGCTCAACATCGTGTCGCTGCTCCTGGTCCCGTTCTTGCACTAATTGAATCGTACTAGGGCAAGCATCGCTTGCCCAAAGATGGGTGAGCGTTGCTCACCCTAGTACGACGGCAAGCATCGCTTGCCCAAAGATGGGTGAGCGTTGCTCACCCTAGTACGAGGGCAAGCATCGCTTGCCCAATGTCCCACAGAAACGCCGCCCCGACCCCTTACGTTATAGAACTGCTATGAACGCTCAGACCCCCACCGATCCCCAAACTCTTTCACGGCGTTGCCTGCTCTGCGGCGCCGGCGCGTTCGCCGCGCTGGCGGCGCTGCCGGCCGGCGCGCTGCCCGCGGCGGCAGACGCCCACGATCAAGAACGCCAAATAGGACAGCAAGTCTACAATCAACAGAAGAGCCAAGGGCTTATCGTGGACTCATCGCCGTATTATCCGGTCTTGCGCAAGATCGGCGATAACATAAGCCGAGCTGCGGCGCCGCATTGGTATACCATGAATTTCATCGTGGTGAAAGGGACCGACGCCAACGCTTTTTCGGTGCCCGGCGGCAATATCTACGTGACCCAAGCACTGCTGCACGACAGCGAAAACGAAGACGAGCTCGCGAACGTGCTCGGCCACGAAACGGGCCATCTCGTGCTCGGCCACGTCATGGATCGACTGCACAAGGCACAGACGGCCAATGTCGTCGGCACCATCCTCGGCATCTTCATCCGCAATCAGACCACGGCGACCATGGTGAATCTTCTCGGCAACTACGCGTTTCTCAACTTCTCGCGCGCGCAAGAGTACCAAGCCGACCATGAAGGCGTGATCCTCGCCGGCAAAGCCAACTACAATCCTTACGGCATGGAGTGGTTTTTTCAGAAACTCCAAAAGTTGTACGGCAACGCGGGGTTCGAACAATATGTGCAGGACCACCCGTCCACCGACGACCGCATCACTCGAATCCAACAATTCTTCAATAGCGATCCGGCGCAGTTCGGCAAGTGGCAAAACACGATGACGTCCAAGAGCGGATTGGCCACGTCCAATGGATCGGATGCGAGAGTGATCATCACGCCGTCCTGACAGGCGGCGAACAAATACGAAGAGAGGGCAAGCATGGCTTGCCCTCTCTTCGTTCCGATCGTTCTACTTGATTTCGACCTTCGCGCCTTCGGCCTCGAGTTTGGCTTTGATCGCGTCGGCTTCTTCCTTGGTCACGCCGGTCTTCACAGCCTTGGGCGCGCCTTCGACGAGATCCTTAGCCTCTTTGAGGCCGAGACCGGCGACGACTTCGCGCACGACTTTGATGACGTTGATCTTCTTGTCGCCGGCGGCCGTCAGCACGACGTCGAACTCGGTCTTGGCTTCGGCGGCGGGAGCACCCGCGGCCGCCGCACCGGGCGCCGCAGCCATCATCACCGGCGCCGAAGCGCTGACGCCGAACTTCTCTTCCAGCGTCTTGACTAGTTCGTGCAGCTCGAGCACGGTGAGTTTGTCGATGTGATCGAGAATTTCTTGAATCGCCATGATACTTTCCTGATATCCTTTCGCAAATTGCTGATGAATTAAGCTGCCGGTTCTTCCGATTTCTTCCTATGGATCGCGCTGATTACGTGCACGATCCTGGCTCGATGGCCGCCCAAAACGCCGACGATTCCGTGAATCGGGCTCTTGAGGCTTCCGACGAGCCTGGTCAAGAGCTCGACGCGCGACGGGACCCTCGACAGCGCTTCGATCTTCGGACGATCGAAATACTCGCCGTCAACAAACGCTGCCTTGATGGTCAGCTTTTTGCTTTCGGTCGCGAACTGCGTGAGCGCCTTGGCCGCGCCCACGGGATCCGGTCCCGTGAATGCGACGCCGGTGGGCCCTTCGAGAATGGACTTGAGCTGCGCTCGCTTTTCGTCGCCGATCGCGATGCCGAACAGCGTGTTCTTCACCACTTCGTAGCTCGCCGAGGCCTTACGCAGGCTCGTGCGCAGGGTGCGCATTTCGCCGACGGTGAGACCGCGGAAGTCCGTGAAAAAGACGTTCGAGCTCTGCGCGATCTTCTCGCGCAGAACCGCGATGGCTTTGTCTTTCTTTTCAGTTGGCATTAGACTAGTGTCACCTCCTCAGATAATGATGCGGGCGCCCTCTCGATCTCTCAAGAAAGCGCCCGCGAAAAAAATCTTCTTCGCTTATCGCTTCCTCGGCAGGCCCCAACTTAGGGCTTAACGGCTTCCATTTCAGGAAGCGCGACCTGCGGTCATCGGACGACCCGATTCGTGGAACGCTCTCGCGTATCCACGGAATTCTTTATGTTATGCGGCGTCAGCGGCCGACTTCAGCCGCGAGGAATCCACTCGAATTCCGGGCCCCATAGTGGAGGCCACGCTGATGCTTCTCAAGTAGGTTCCTTTCGCCGACGCCGG
>DATCBN010000050.1 GCA_036511855.1 Candidatus Eremiobacteraceae bacterium
CGAGGGCGTTGGCGAGCGTCGAGCCGCCTTCCACATCGCGACGGATCGCGATGAGGATGGGCTTGAGTTGCGCATCTTCAGTCTGTACGCTCAGGACGTCGAGGCAGCGGACCATGGCGAGGCCGGCATTGATCATCGTCGCGAATTGGCGCGAGAAGACGACGAGCGACTGCTCGCCGACGCCCCGGAACTTCCCGATGACGGAATTCAGGTCGGCGTTAAGAACACCGCCGCCCTTTTGGGTGATGCCGGTGACGTAGTAGTTCATCTCGCGGAGCTTGGACCGCAGAACGCGTTCGTTCTCCGCTTCGATGACGCCGTTGACGGTTTTTCCCGATGCGTCTTTCGCTTGATATGCGAAACTAGGCATTGATATTTTTCTCCAGGGTTAGAGTTGCGTGTGCTCGCCTACAAGCAAGATCACGAGCAGGACGAGTATCCAGAGCAATGACATCTGCATGTGGTGTCTCCTTACACTCCCTCGATGAGCTTCCGCAGCTCTTCGGGATGCATCGAGGCGTTCAATGCCTCTTCAGCGGTGATCATATGTTTGCGCACGAGATCGCGCAGCGACATGTCAAATGTCTGCATGTGCATGATGCGGCTCGTGACGATCGCGTTGTGGATCTGGTGGGTCTTGTTCTCGCGAATGAGGTTGCGGATGGCCGGGGTGGCGATCATGACCTCGGCTGCGGGCACCCGGCCGACGCCGGATGCATGCGGGAGGAGCCGCAGACAGACGACGGCCTCGATGACCGAGGCCATCTGTACGCGGATCTGTTGTTGTTGGTGTGAGGGGAACACGTCGACGATGCGGTCGATGGTCTGAGCGGCGTCGGACGTGTGCAGGGTGGCGAAGACCAAGTGGCCGGTCTCGGCGATGGTCAACGTGGTGGCGATGGTGTCCATGTCGCGCATTTCGCCGACCATCACGACGTCGGGATCCTCACGGAGCGCGGCGCGCAGGGCATTGGCGAAGCTGTAGGAGTCGTGTCCGATCTCGCGCTGGTTCACCATGGACATCTTGTGGTAGTGCAGATACTCGATCGGATCTTCCATGGTCAGGATGTGACGCGCCATCGTTTGATTGATGACGTCGACCATGGACGCGAGGGCGGTGGACTTACCCGAACCGGTGGGCCCGGTCACGAGTATGAGCCCGTGCGGTCTGGCCACGAGGTCGGCCATGACGGGCGGCAGATTCAAACTGGAAAGAGGAGGGACGGTGGACGGGATCGCGCGCAACACGGAGCCGATGACGCCCCGCTGCTTGAACGCATTGATACGGAAACGTCCGAAGCCTTTCAACCCGTGCGAGAAGTCGAGCTCGAGATTCTTCTCGAAGCGCTCTTTCTGCGAATCGGTCAAAATGCTATAGACGAGCTTCTTCATCTCGTCGGGATTGAGTTTCGGGAACTCCGTGGGTGTGAGACGACCGTCGATGCGCAGCATCGGTGGCAACCCCACGCACATGTGCAGATCTGATGCGCCTCGTTCGATAGTGACGCGCATCAATTCGTCCATGCGGACGCCGAGCAGGTCGGTTACATTTGTTGCCATGAAATCGTTTCGCTCACCGTGTCCCGCAAGGAATGGAGCAGTAGCATTCGCCACTTGCTATTCTATCGGCACATCAGGTCCCGGATGTAACCCCTCGGGCGACCATCGTGGCAGCACTCGAGCCGCAACGATCGGGAGCACAAGTATGGCGATCGCCGCGATGACGAACAGCACATCATTAGCAGGCGATGGGACTACGCCCTCGTGCGCGTATCCAAGCAGTCCAAGCGCCGCGAACCATCCGGCGTATACTCCCCACGCGCCGCGTCGGGCGGCAAACGGCGCGATCCATACGAGATACCAAGGATGCAAAGCGGGCATGATCCAGATCAGCGCAGCGACCGGTCTACTCAGGTCAGACGCGGATTGTCTGCGGGCGTATCGCGCGACCGACACCGCGAAGACAGCAGCGAACGCGGCGAGCAATGCGAACTGTATCGCGCGCGGCCACGTGATGAGCCCGAGGTATGGCAGAACCGGCAGCCATGACGCGATCGGCGCGCCGGATTCACCGCCGCGTATGAACGGCAATGCTGCGAGCCAGTTGAGCGACATCATGAGCGAACTGCCGATCGCCGCCGCACTGTGCGCGGCAGCAGACCCGAATGTGAAGGGGCGCGAGCATAGCCACGGCAGCGCGACGGCTAGACAGGTCAGCAAGATTCCGGCCATCCGGTTGGATTTCGCGGCGCGGATCACGAGAAACGGCAGTGCGACCAACGCTACGTACTTCACCGCGATCGATGCGCCGATCAACAATCCGGCGACCAACGGATATTCGTCGACCAGTGCGAACGCCCACACCGCGGGAGCGACCATCAACAGATCGTTGTGCCCGCCGATGCCCGCCTCGAACAGAATGACGGGATGGAACGCATACGCGGCGAGCCGGCGCGTGCGTTGCGGCGCGTCAAGTTTGCGCAGCATGCGCGCGAGGCCGAACGCGGTGACTATCGCGGCGGCAAGTCCGATGGCCCGCCACGTCCACAACTGTGTGCGCACGTCGAGGGCCGACTCCAATTTGGCGATGGCGCCCGCGAATATCGTGAATCCTGGCCCGTACGGATCGCCAAACGGCGGATTGTGCAGCAGCGCGTAGAGCCGCGACATCGTCTCGTCTGCCACCTGAATCGGCGCGGCGAGGTCGTACGGATTGATGCCGAAGACACCGTAGAGGCGCCCGTATGCGACGTAGTAGTACGGATCGATCGAAAGCTGCACGGAAAAAAATGTGAGCGCAAGTCCGGCGATCGCGAGTCCGGCGATGATCCACATCGGTCCGCCGCCATTTTCGCAGGCTGCGATGTTGGTCAGCCGCGCGCCGAGAACGCATATGAGCAGGATGACCGCCCAGATCGCGCCGAGCACCTGCCATCCGGCCGCGAGCTGCACGACGGGCATGGGCTGCGCCAAACCCAGCAGATAGTAGGCGTCGTGGCCGCTGCCTGCCGCCGGTACGGAATGTTGCGCGATCACCCACACGAGCGCGGAGCCTGCGAGAGCGACGACCGCCATGATGGCGATGAGACCCGACGCGCGCAGATTCATGCGATTCTCCGCCGGCGTCGATCGGCGACGACGATCACCGGCACGGCCAAGAACACCACGCACGCCGCGATCGGCACCCAGAACAGCGACGCCGGCGCCGCGATGCCGTCGAGCACGTACACGCCGAGCAGCAGCGCGCCGTACCACCAAGCATAGACGCCCCACGCGCCGCCCGACGCCGTGGCGGGCAAAACCCACAACCCGTACCAGGGATGCATCGATGAGATCGACCACAAGAACGCCGTGTACGTGCGCCAGATCTCGCCGATGCGCGGCCGCAATACGTAACGCACGATCGAGATGGCGGCCACGACAAGGAATACCGCAAGGACCGCGACCTGGACGAGACGCGGCCACGACGCGGTGCCGAACATCGGCAACTGCGGCAGCCACGCAAACGCCGGGCCCGACGCGACGCCGGCAGCGAAGAGCGGAATATTCACCAGCCAATCCGGCGACATGGAAAAGGCGTTGCCCAACAGCGCGGCGTTACCACCCGCCCCGCCCGGCGTCGCGAACGCCCGGCCGCACAACCACGGCACGGCGAGCGAGACCGCGCCGGCAGCGATCCACGCGACGCCGTGCTTTCGCGCGATTCGTTTCAACAGGAACGGCAACGCGATGAGTGCGGGAACCTTGATCGCGATTGCGGCGCCGGCGAGCAAGCCGGCGATCAACGGCAATTCGTCCGCCACGGCGAACGCCCAAAGTCCGGCCGCGAGCATCATCACGTCGTTGTGCGCGCCGACGGCGGATTCATAAAGCGCCAGCGGATGCAGACCAAACGCGCCCGCGCGCCGGCTCGCGTTTTCGGGCCCGAGCGAGCGCAGCGAATAGGCGATGGCCGCTGTGGCCGCGACGAGCGAAGCGACCGCGACCGCACGGAACGACCATGCCGCAACCAAGAGGCTTGCGCCGCTTTCAACTCGGCCGAGCAGCCCGGCGAGGATCGTCCAAAGCGGTCCGTACGGATCGCTGAACGGCATTGTGCTCAAAAACGGCAAGATCGGCCCGATGACCGGATCGGCGGACGTGAGCGGATGCGTGATGGCATATGGATTGACGCCGAAATGTCCGTAGAGCCGGCTGTAGATGACGTATGCGTACATATCGCCCGATTGGACGATCGGGAAGAGCGAGAGCACTGCCGCAACACCCACCTGAACGCCGATGAGCCAGCGAAGCGCTCTGCGGCCCGCACCTGCCAGGGAACGCAAGAAGTACACGCTCGCGCAGGCGAGCGCGGCCAACATCGCCCACACCGTGAGAACCACGTTCCAGCCCGGCGCCGCTTGCTGCACGACGTGGATCGGCAAGCGGTAGCCCCCGAGGTAATTCCCGTGTTGGAATGCGTCGTAGAAATAGATGGTCTTTGACGCAGCGAACCCTGCTGCGACGGCGCCGGCCGCTGCTATCGCCGCAAACGCGACGGCGATGCCCATGCGTGACTTCATCGCATCGCCCCTGACTGCGCGAACGCGTACACGATCACATCGTGCGCGGCGAAGACGCGCTTGATCGCGCCGGCGCGCTCATCGGCCGCGAGTACGGCCCAATCGATCTCCACCGGCGTGCGCGCGAGGTAGGCCGGGTTTGCGTCGACGATAATGAATTCGACCCGGTCCATCCTCAAGGCGCCGTAGCGGGTCGCGGGCGAAGTCGACCAATCGAGCCGCCATTGCGTTTGATAGTACGGGTTGAGATCGACGGCCGCCGCTCCCAGATAATACGAACGCACGTCATCGAGCGATGCGATGCGCGCGCCGGGCGCGAGCCGATCGAGCGCCCACGCACCGGCATCGTAGCTTTCGAGGCGGCCCGACAGATACTGTGCACCGGTCTGCGCGCCCGTGATGTACGCGAAACCCGGCGCGAGACTGTTGCTCGCATCGCGGCCCGGCTTCGGCAGCCAGTTGAGCGTGACACTTGCTGCCGCCAGAACGAGCAGCGCCCAACTGACCGCAGGTCTGTGACGCTCCGAGAGTGCGTCGAGTCCGGCGGCCGCCGCTATGGCGTATGTCGCAAGACCCGTCATCAGAAAGCGCCATTGGCGGCTCGTCCAAAACCAGACCGTGACCAAGACGAGCGTCAGCACGGCGAACGGGCGCGCGCGCGGCACGAAAAACGCGGCCGCGAACAACACCGCTGCAAGCCGCAGCGCGTATCCTTGATCGCCGCAGAAGACCTGCGGCTGCGTGAGCAATCGCCACGGCAACAATGCGAAATCGCCGGGCGTCGCGTGTCCACCGCACCAGTCGCGCGTCATCGAAACGTAGCGCGCAGCGAATTCGCGTGCCTCGGCCGTGTGCCCTAAGATGCCGCTCGCGAATGGATAGACCGGATCGCCGGTAAGCGCGAACGTCCGGACGTACCATCCGCCGGCGACGACCGCACACGATGCGATGGCCGCCGCGGTCGCGCGGACGCGAACGGGCGGCGCGCTCCGCCATGCCACGATCGCGATGGCAATGGCCGCTATGCCGAGGCCGGGAAACTTGATCGCTGCTGCGGCGCCCGCAAAAAAACCGATCGCCACTGCGGTGCGCGCGTCGAGATCGCGCTCTGTCAACGCAACGCCGAGCGCGCCGAGCGCGACAAGCGCGAACGGCACGTCCACGTAGAACGCGGGTGAAATCCAAAGCCAAAGGCTCGAAGAGGCGACAAGCGCACAGGTCAGCGGCCCGCTGCCGGCGCGCGCGCGTTCGGCGAGCGTACCCGCCATCAGCGAAAGCGCGATGCCTGCACCGAGCGAGGCAAATGTCGCGCCGGCGGACCCGGCGAGAGCGAAGACGGGCAGCGCTGCCGCTTCAGCGAGAAGCGGAAATGCGGACTGCGCGAGGTTTGGATCGAAGGCGAGCGTGCTGCGCGCGAGCGCTGCCGCCGCGATCGGCAGGTGATAGGCAAGCGGGTCCCAGTCGACGACCGGCAGCGCGGCGGCGACCGCGGCGGTCAGCCAAGCCGCGCACGCGATGATCCACGCCGTCTTATCGAGCGCGCCCGCGTTCGAAAATGATTGCGCGACATCGCGAAGGCTGCTGCGCCACCCACGCGCGTGGGGAATCGCGAACGCGAGCGCGATGGCGAGCACGATCGTCAAGCTTACTGCGGAAAGCGCGTGGAAGAGCGCGAGCAGCGCCGCGGTTGAACCGATCAAAACGTACCCGGCGGGCGCGGCAAATACCCGGCGCTCTTGCGGCGGTAGGCGATTCAACATCGCGCCGGCAACCCAGCCGCCCACCGCGCCGGCAGCCGTCCAGAGCAGTGCGCTGGTCACGATTCCTGCCGCCAACCGGGCGGCGAACGAACCGGAATCGAGGATCGCCCCGAATACGCTCACAAGGATATCTTCGGACGCCCGGATGTATTTCCGCGCAATCGGCCGGTCGCGAGAGCCGTCCCGTAGCGCTCCGGCCCGGTCGGCCCGGCTCGGCGCGGAGCCCGTGCGGCCAAGGCTTTGCTCGTGCCGATAACCACTCTAGAGACAGCAATCGCCGCCTTCGGGCAAGGGACGCCGTTCGCAAAAATGGACCGCCAGATCGCCATCGGCGTCATGGCCTTCAACGAAGAAGGCAACATCGCGCGCCTGCTCGACAGCATCCTATGCCAGACAGCATACGATGATATCAATCGCGTGGTCGTGATCGCAAGCGGGTGCACCGACCGCACGTGTCCCATCGTCGAACGGTATGCGGCGGAGCATCCGAAGATCCACCTCGTCACCGAACCGGAGCGCGGGGGTAAAGTGCGGGCGATCAACACGTTCTTCGCACTCGCACCCGAACCAATCTTGCTCGTGTCGTCCGCGGACCTCATCTTCGAACCTCAGACGGTCGCCGCGTTGACCGCTCCCCTGGCAGACCCCGCTGTCGGTATGGTGGGCAGCCATCCGGTACCGCTCAATTCCGCAGACGATTTCATCGGCTTCACCGTCCAATTGATGTGGCAGCTGCATCACGAAGTCTCGCTCCGCAATCCGAAGATGGGCGAATTGATCGCCTTCCGCAACGTCTTCCGGGGACTCAACCCCGATACGGCCGCCGACGAAGTGCAGATCGAGCACGGCGTGAGGTCCGTCGGCTACGAGATCCGCTATGCGCCGGACGCGATCGTCCACAATCGCGGTCCGGAAACGCTGAGCGATTTCATAGCGCAGCGCACGCGCTGGATCGCATTCAATATGCGGATACAGCGCGTACATCGCCTGCCCGTTTCCACTCTGACCGCGACACCGCTGCTCGAGGCGATGGTCGCATACGTCCGCAGAGAGCGGCCTCGTTGGGACTGGCTCGTCGGTGCGGCGCTGCTCGAAATGTATTGTCGCGTGCGCGCGACCATTGAATATTCGCGCTGGAACTCAGGAACGTCGGGCAGCTGGACTCCGGTGGCGTCCACGAAACGGCTCGTCCATGACGCCGATCCAAACCACGCGCACGCCGGCATTCACTCTTAGACTTGCGCCGTTTCCAAAGCCGATAAAGCCTGCAGCGCGCGCTCGAACGAATCGCCACGCAGGGTCCGCTTCGCACGATCCGCCCGGATCCGGAGGCGCAGCCGCTCGGCGGCACGCAAGCCCGACCGGATGAAGGTCGACGCACGGCATAACCGGATGAGACACCCAAGCCAGAATGCGAGAACCGGCGCATCACCCCGTTCGCGCAGCCGCTGCGCCGCCTCGGCGGCCGTATCGTCCTCGCCGCGCACAAGGGCCTTGACGCAGACTTCGAGGAGCTTCAACCGTATCTGACCGCCGAGTCGTTCTCGAAGCGCGGCGCGCACGCCGGACGGAATGCGTGGGTCGGCGCACAGGTTCTCCATCATCACGGTCATGCCGGCAGCCACACGGGCGTCCTCGCGCGCCGACCCGGAGCCTGCGTGGTGCGTGTATACCGCGCACGGTTCGAACGAGACGGACACGGGAAATCGGGCAGCGATGCGCAGTTCGTAGTCGAGATCGCTCGGCGGACCAACCGCCGGATCGAGGAGCCCGACGTCGCGCAGCGCTTCGCGCCGGAATACGACCGCCGTCCACGTTGGATGGCGGTTGTCGAGCATCATGAACAAGCCGTCGGGCGGCGCGTATCGCCCTTCGCGCGGCCACCGCGCGATCGGGGCGTACCGGACCAAGCCCGCGTCATCCACCTCCACGGTCGAGCCGGCCGACAGATACGCGTCGGGATATGAGGCAAACCCGTTCATGCAGACTTCGTAGCAGTTCGGGAAAAGCGCGTCGTCGTCGGAGAGAAACGCGAAGTACGGCGTTTCGACGCGCTCCATCGCGTACAAGAAATTCTCAAAACCGCCGATATTGGTCTCGTGACGGTGGTACCGGACCCGCGCATCGCGCGCCGCGAACGTCCTTACGACTGCGGCGGTCTCGTCGTCGGATGCGTTGTCATAGACCCACAGCACGAGGTCGGCGTACGTTTGCGACAGTACGCTTGTGATAGCGCGCCGCAATAGGCGCGGGCGTGAGAACGTCGGGATGATCGCGGTTATGTTCGGCACGTTCAAGCGAACGTAGTGACCGCGTCGATCACGCGCTCGACGAACTCCTGACGCATATTCGAATGCAGAGGAAGGGTGACCACCTCGTCGACGACGCGTTCGGTCACGGTCATATCTCCGCGCCTCGCGTTTTTAAAATACGTGTGCCGGTGAACCGGCACGAAATGAATGCCCGCGTCTATTCCGCGCGCGCGCAAGTGCTCTATAAACGCGGGCCGCCGTCCGTCCGTCACTCGCAGGCTGTAGATGAACGGCGACACGCCGCTGAAATCCGTCCGCGGCGTACGTGCCCAAGGCAGGCCGTCAAACGCTGCGCTGTACGCGCGGCACACGGCTTGCCGCGAACGGATGAACTCGTCGACCCGTTTGATCTGCGAGATGCCGACGCTCGCCATGATGTTGGTGAGGTGATACCGGTAGCCTTCGCTGACCACGTCGTAGTCCCACGCGCGCCGGTTCTTGTAGCGCTCGGTTGTGTCTTTGTCCACTCCCAGTAGACGCAGCCGGTGCAGCTTCGCGAGTTCGAGGGGATCGCCGCCGACCACGCATCCGCCGTCGATCGACGTGATGATCTTCACCGGATCGAAACTGAACACCGCGACGTCGCCATCACTGCCGATCTTCGCCCCACCCATCTCGGTGCCGAACGCGTGACACGCGTCTTCGATGACGCGCAGGCCGCGCGCGCGAGCGAGCGCATAGACCCCCGCGCGATCGCACGGAATGCCGGCGAAATGCAGTGGAATCAGGGCTTTGGTGCGCGGCGTGACGAGCGCGCCGGCTTGCTCGCAATCCATACCGAGATCGTCGTCGCGGACATCGCACATCACGACCTCGGCGCCCGAGCTCGCGACGGCCTGATGGTCGGCCACGTAGTTGAACGATGGTGTGATGACCTCGTCTCCCACGCCGATGCCCGCGGCGCGCAACGCCACATGCAGCGCCGACGTGCCGGTGTTGACCGCGACAACGTGCCTTCCCGCGCCGCCGATATAGCCGGCGATGCGCTCCTCGAATTCCTGCGTGGACGCGCCCATCCCGAGCCAGCCGACATCGAGCGCGTCGGTAAGATGCTTGAGCGTGTCGACGCCGATGTGCGGCGCGAACACCGGAATCCGCGGCACTTCCATCGTCACTCCTTCACGCATCGCAAGTACCCGCCCGGCGCGACAGTCACGAGAAGTTTGCGATCGTATTCCTCATCGACCACAAACCGATCGTCTGACGCGAGGAACTCTCGGACCGCCGTCATCGGGTTGTCGCCTTTTCCCCATGGCCGGTCCGGGAATGCGTCGGGGCGCATGAACTCGACGACCGTGTCCATGACGACGAGGTAGCCGCCTTTGCGGACGAGCGGTGCATACAGCCGAAGCTCTTCGCGGACATGCGCATGCGTGTGATTGGAGTCGAGCATAACGAACACGTTCGTGCGCTCGCCGATGGCGGCGCGCACCTTGGCGACGACCTCTTCGTCCACGGAAGAGCCTTCGATCAAGTCGATGCGATGGGCGAGCGGGTGCGTTTCCAATGCTGCGCGGTTTTGCGACCGGATATCGATGTCCACGGCGATGACTCGACGATCGCCGCCGAGCAACTCCATCAAGCTCGCGAAGAACACCGCGCTGCCGCCGTGAGCTATGCCCGTCTCGACGATCGCGTCGGGGCGCTGACGCCAGACGATCTCCTGAAGCGCGATGAGATCCTGCGGATACTGTATGACCGGCCTGCCTAGCCACGTCCAGTTGTACGTGTACCGGTAGTCGCACGAACGCTGGAAGAAGTCATGCGCCGCGGCACGCAGATCCGGATCTGCGGCCATGCGCGCGATCACCTTCGGGTCCTTCGGGTCGGAGCTATCGCTTTTTTGCGTCACGACGCAGGCTCCCGATGAAGGCGTGCGGGCACCCCGGACACGATACTGTTCGGTGGAACGTCCGAGAGCACGACAGCACCGGCTCCGATGACCGCTCCCGCGCCGATCTCGACTCTCGGGACCACTACGGCGCCGGCGCCCACAAACACATCCGCGCCGGTGCGCACGCAACCAGCAAGCACCGCGCCTGGGCCGATATGCGTACCGTCGCCGAGCATGCATTCGTGGTCGACGCTCGCGGCGGTGTTCACGATGCACGCCACGCCCAAGTTCGCGCGCGCACCGATCACGGCGCCGGCGAGGATCTGCGTGCCGGCAGCGAGCGATGCATCGCGCGCGACGTATGCAGCGGGGTGGACGAGCACGGTGGCGCGCAATCCAGCCGCCTCAAGCATGGCGTGCAGCTTCAGACGCTCGGTTGCCCGGTCTCCGCCGATAGCGACCGCGAACGCCACGCCATCGCGGTTCTGCTCGTGAAGCCACCCGCGGAAGCCGTCCGGTCCGTGATGGATCGGCACGTCCGGCAGCGGACTGCGCGTGGCGATGTCGTTGTCAAAGAAAGCGATTGGCTCGAAGCCTGCATCGGCGAGGAACTCACAGAGGACCAGAGCCTGTCCTGCCGCTCCCCAGACCACCATCGGCGTCGCCGCGCGGCTCATGGCAGCACCGTCAGCTTTGGCACGGCGACGACGAAGCGGCCGCCCCAGTCCTTGATCGCTGCCATCTGCTGGGTCACCTCATCCTTGATATTCCAAGGAAGGATCAACACGTAGTCGGGCCGCGTGCGCGCGATGCGTTCGGGAGAATCGATCGGTATGCGAACGCCTGGAATCAGCTTGCCCTGCTTGTGTAGGCTGCGGTCGACCGTATACGGTAAGAAGTCGGTCCGAATGCCGCAATAGTTGAGCATGGTCGTCGCTTTGGCCGGCGCGCCGTATCCGACGACCGTCAACCCGTCTCGCTTGCAGCGGATGAGGAATTCCAATAACGCCATTTTGACTGCTTCCGCGCTCTTTTGCAGACCGGCGTAGCCTTGCACAGAGGTCAAGGCTGCGGCCCTCTCGGCGTTGAGCACCCGATCGACGGCAGCCGAAGGCGCCGATTGCGTGCGGCGCGCGAAGACGCGAAGCGAACCGCCGTGCGTGGGAAGTTCGTCGACATCGACGACGTAGAGACCGCATGCTTCGAGCACCGCCGTGGCCGACGCAAGCGAGAAATACGAAAAGTGCTCGTGGTAAATCGTATCGAATTCAGATCGTTCCACCATGCGCAGCACGTGCGGAAACTCCAGCGTGAGCACGCCCGCCGGCTTGACCAAACCCGCGAGCCCGGCCACGAAGTCGTTCAGGTCGGGCACGTGAGCCAACACGTTATTGCCCACCACGAGATCGCCGGATTGCCCGCCCTCCGCCAATGCGGCGCCGGTGGTGCGGGTCAAGAATTCCACGACGGTCGGAATCCCGGCGGCGATCGCCGCATCGGCCACATTGCGAGCGGGCTCGATGCCGAGCACCGGAACGCCGCGAGCTTGAAAGCCTTTCAGGAGGTAGCCGTCGTTGCTCGCGACTTCGACGACGAGGCTATCCCCTCCGAGTCCGAAGCGCGCGATCGCGTCGGCCGCGAATGCGTCGACGTGCGCGAGCCAGGTGGTCGAATACGACGAAAAGTACGCGTAGTCAGCGCTGAAGATCTCCGCCGGCGATTGAAACTGCTCGAGCTGGACGAGCCAACAGCGCTCGCATACGTAAAGGCGGAGTGGGTAGAACATCTCCGGCTGCGCGCCTCGCATCGGATCGATCAGCGCGTTCGACGGGGGCGACATGCCGAGATCTGCCACTACCGTCCGCAGTTCGGCGGCGCAGAAGCGGCACGTAGATGCGCTCACGCCGCTAAAGCTTTTTCGTAGCGCTCGATCTCGTCAAGCATCAACGCTCGCACGGGCCGCCCGTCGCGATAGTGCCGGTACCAGCGGACAGTCAACCCGAGCGCATGCTCCAATTCCACGCCAGCACGCCAACCGAGCGATGCGGCGGCGGCGGCGCTATCGAGCCGAAGCGAGTGCCGTTCAGGCGGATGCAGACCGGGCTCCGTCTGCCAGGCTGCGCCGCTTCCCCACGACGCAGCGAGCCGATCGGCGACCCACGATACGGTTCGTTCCGAATCTTCGGATGGGCCGAAGTTCCAAGCGCGGGCGAAATCGAGCCCGTCGTCGCCCGCGAGCCTGCGCGCGAGATCCAGATACGCGGAGATGGGGTCGAGCACGTATTGCCACGGCCGGATCGCCGCGGGGTTGCGGATCGAAAGCACCGTTCCGGATGCGAATGCCGCGAGCGCGTCGGGCACGAGCCGGTCGGTCGACCAATCGCCGCCGCCGATGACGTTGCCCGCTCGGGCCGTCGCGATCCGCATGCGCGCCGGAGCGTCGCCGCTGCACCACGTCGCACGCAACGCCGCCGCGACGTGTTCGGCACACGCCTTGCTCGCGGAATACGGATCGTCGCCGCCAAGAGGATCGTCTTCACGATGGCGGCGCTCGCCCGCATGCCCGTCGTAACATTTGTCGCTCGTCACCGCGACGACAGCGCGGACGCTCTCCTGCGCGCGCGCAGCCAAGAGCACGTTCGCCGTTCCGAGCGCGTTGATCTCGTACGTCGCCGCCGGATCGGCGTAGCCGGCTCGGACGAGCGCCTGCGCCGCGAGATGAAACACGATCTGCGGACGATGCCGCTCGAACGCGGCATTGAGCCGGTTCATGTCCAAAATATCGCCGAACTCCGCACCGCCGATCTCGTCGAGTCGCGCGAGTTCGAACGCGCTTGGCCCAGGAGGCGGAGCAAACGAGTAGCCGGCCACATCGGCGCCCAGCCGATGCAGCCACAACGTGAGCCAAGCGCCCTTGAAACCGGTATGCCCGGTGACGAGGACGCGCACGCCGGGCCAGAACGCCTCGTGTTCGGCGGTCAAGCCCATACCTTCCACGGCGCTTTTCCGGCCGCCCACATCTCATTCAGCGCGGTCTTGTCGCGAAGCGTGTCCAACGGCTGCCAGAATCCGTCGTGGACGAACGCCGCGAGCTGCGACTGCGCCGCGAGCCGCTCCATCGGCTCGCGCTCCCAAACGGTCGTGTCGTCCGCGATGTATTCGAGCACCTTGGGCGACAGCACGAAGTAGCCGCCGTTGATGCGGCCGCCTTCGGTCGCGGGTTTCTCGCGGAACTCCGTGATGCGATCGCGCGACATCGTGAGCACGCCGAATCGTCCGGGCGGCTGAGCAGCGGTGACGGTGGCGAGCGCGCCCGACCGCCGGTGAAAGGCGATCAACGCGCCGATATCGATGTCGCTGACGCCGTCGCCGTACGTGAAGCAGAAATCTTCTTCGTCTTTGATATAGCGGGCGATGCGCTTCAGACGGCCGCCGGTGGCCGTCTCGTCGCCCGTGTCGACGAGCGTGACCGACCACGGCTCAGTCGTGGTCTCGTTTGTCGTCATCGTGCCGCTTCGCAGATCGAAGGTGACGTCGGAGCTGTGCAGCGCGTAGTTCGCGAAATACTCCTTGATCACGTAGCCTTTATATCCGCAGCAGATGACGAAGTCGTTCACGCCGTGCGCCGCATACGTCTTCATGATATGCCACAACACCGGCTTGCCGCCGATCTCGATCATCGGCTTAGGACGAAGCTGCGTCTCTTCACTGATCCGCGTGCCGAGACCGCCGGCGAGAATGACGGCTTTCATCGCGGTCTGTTTTCCGTGCGCGAGCGTTCCGCCCTGCCCTGCGCGATATCGAGCGCGGCACGCATCGCGCCGAGCGGCGCCGGCAAACCGGTCCACCATTCGAACGCGAGCGCGCCTTGGTGGAGCAGCATCGGAATGCCATCACTGCGTCGCGCACCGACGCCGGCGGGAATCGGCGATAGGTTCGATGCGTAGTTCACATCAAACACATCGGCATTCTGATCGACGACGGCGAGCACGGACGGCGGAACCGTCGCACCGGCCGGCAATGCGGAGATCACGAGCGTCGCGCGCCGATCCGGGGGCGGACCGACGCGTGAGGCTCGCTCCGCCCGGCGCGACCAGCATGCGATCCGCGCGCCCCTGGACGCAAGCGCGACCGCTATCGCGCGCGCTGCCGGGCCCGCGCCGAGCAAGAGAACTTCGAGGCGGGCGAATTCCGTGCGCCACAGATCGTGCAGCGCAAGAACACATCCTTCGCCATCGGTGTTGTGACCGGTGAACTCGCCGCCGGAACGCTTCACCGTATTCACCGCGCCTGCAGCGACGGCGGTTTCGGTCAGCGCATCGAGATGCGAGCCGACTTCTTCTTTGAGCGGCGTCGTCACGTTGAAGCCGACGAATCCTTGCGCTCGCAGGCCCGCGATCGCGTCGCCGGCGCCGCCGGCCGGCACCCGCATGGCGACGTATCGCGCGTCCAGGCCGGCAGCGGCAAACGCCGCGGATTGCATCGCGGGCGACAGCGAATGGGTGACTGGATCCCCGATGACGCAATAGCGATCGTGAATTGGCATCGCGTTCACTGTTCCAACAGGCCTCGCTTGCGCAGCATGGCGAGCATCGGGCGCTCGAGCATGCGGACGAACTTTGTGGTTGGGAACTCGGCGCGGCTGAGCGGCGCGACGAGCACGGCCCGCATCCCGGCGAGCTTTCCGCCCAGCACGTCGGTGAAGATCTGATCGCCGACGACGGCGGCGTTCGCGCCGGCTACGCCAAGCTTGCGCAACGCGGCATGGAACGACCAAGGCGACGGTTTGAGCGCGCCTTTGATGATGGGCACGTTGAACAGCGCCGACGTCGCGGCCGACCCGCCGGAATAGTTGTTCGTGATCAGACAGATGCCGATGCCGCGGGCGAGCACATCGCGTATCCACGCCGTCGCGCCGGGCGTGACGAACGCGGTGTGCCAGGGGACGATCGTGTTGTCCAGATCCAGCGCGATGCCGCGCACGCCCCATTGCTCGAAACGCCGCGCATCAAAATCCTCGATCTTCTCGACGGCTGCGTCCGGCGTCACGAAGCGGAGTAGGTTCAGCGCGGACGGCCCCGCAGCGGCTCGGCTCGCAGATGATGAATGGTCTCGACGAATCGCGTGGTGCCGGAATGGCTGTTCATGATGATGGAGTGCGTGCGCGCGCCGTTGCCCGAGAAGCGCACGCCGCGGCACAAGTCGCCGTCGGTGATGCCCGTCGCCACGAAGGTCACCTCGCTGCTCTTCACGAGATCGTCCATCGTGAGAATCTTGTCGGTCTCACCGAACCCCATCTCCTTCGCGCGTTTGATCTCGTCATCGTTGCGGAACTTGAGCCGGCCCATGAAGCCGCCGCCCAGACATTTGAGGGCCGCTGCGGCGAGCACGCCTTCGGGCGCGCCGCCCGTGCCCATCGAGACGTGGATGCCGGTGCTGTCGATGGCGGTGGCGATCGCTGCGTCGACGTCGCCGTCCGAAATCAGCTTGATGCGCGCGCCCGCCCTGCGCACTTCTTCGATGAGCTCCTTGTGGCGCGGCCGGTCGAGGATCACAACGGTGACGTCTTCGATGGGACGTTCGAGCGCGTTTGCGACCAATTGAAGATTCTCTTTCACCGACGCATCGATGTGCACGTACGGCGCGGCTTTCGGCCCGACCGCCAGTTTGTCCATATACGTGTCCGGCGCGTTGAGGAGCCCGCCCTTCGTGGTGACGGCAAGCACGGCGATCGAATTCGGCAAGCCGTTGGCGACGAGATTCGTGCCCTCCACCGGATCGACCGCGATATCGACTTCGATTCCACCGCGTCCGAGCTGCTCGCCGATGTACAGCATGGGAGCTTCGTCGCGTTCGCCTTCGCCGATCACGATTCTGCCCGTGATATCCATGTCGTTGAGAACGGCGCGCATCTTCTCGACCGCCGCGCCGTCCGCGAGATTTCGTTCGCCTTTGCCCATCCAACGCGAGGCTGCGAGCGCGGCGGCTTCCGTCACCTTGACGAAATCGAGCGTATCCATCTATTCGACTCCTTGAAGAGAGCGGAGGATCATGAAGCGAGGTCTGCCCAGCGCGCCACGACGTCGTCGATGGCTTGCGCACCAGGGGTCTTCGACACGGTCACCGTTCGATTGGGCGTCGGCGTGCCGGCTGCGGTTCGTTCGTCGGTCGTCCATGAGCCGCGCGTGTAGCGGTATTCTATCTGCGTGCCCGCGGCGAGTTGCAGCGTCGCGGACCAACGGCCGCCCGAGAGCGGCGCGAGGCGGGTGCCGTTCGGCGTCCAACTTCCCGAATTCGTCGCCAAGTAGATGGCATCACCGGGCGGCGTGTTGGGCGGCACGAGCACGATGAACGTCACCGCGACGACCGTCCCTGGGGCTGTCGCGGAGTGGAATGGCACACTCGAAGCCGTGACGTCGAAGGCGCCGCCGGTGACCGGATCCGTCCGCATGAGCACGTACGTGCCGGTCTCAAGCGATGGTGCGGCGGCGAGTGCGGCGCCGATGAGTTTGTACGCGTTGCCGTCGGCCGTGACGACGTAACCGTTCTGCGTCGCGATCACCCGCGTCGCGACCAACGCGTACCGAGCGACCACTGAAGCGACGCCGCCGTCCGCGGCAAGCTGCAATTCGACCGGTTCCCCAGGTTTGAGCGAGGCAAGGCTTCCCGGACGCGGCGCTGCACCCGTTTCGTCTTCGCTCACCGTCGCGGTCGCCGCGACCCGAAGCGAGGTCAGCGAACCTGCGCGGTCTATGGTGATGAGCGTGCCTGCCGTGTCGGTGCCCAAAGAGACGAAAACGCCGACGACGGCCGACGCCGGAGTGTTCGCATCGACGCCTTGGCCGGCTTCGCTCGACGCCGCCGTCGAGAACAACCCTGCGCCGCACGCGGCCACTGCGATGGCGATCGTCGCAAGACGGCGAAACATGTCCCGCCTATTGCCTAACCCGCCGGAAAACCCTCGGTCGCACGCGCGGCGGCTGCCGCGACTGCTTCTGAAGGGCCGTATTATGGAACGGCGAAGCCGCCCAGCCGTGGATGTCGCGCACCCTGGAGCGGCGCCGACGGCGCTCGACGCGCCGAAAGGCAGCCGTTCTTCATTTCTTCCCTCGGAGGCCCGGGTCGGCGCGGCGGTGGTCGCGGCGGCCGGCGCATCGATAGGCACGTTCGCGTGGTACGTCTTCGCCACGCACGGTCATCTCGGTTCCGACTTCCTCCTCACAGGCTTCGTCGTTTTCGGCGTTTTGCTGGCGATAGGTCTTTGGGTCGCCTATGCCCGGGTGGCTTCGGGGATGGTGGGCGCCGGATACGGCGCCATGCTGCAGGCCGATTCGTACAGCTACCTACCGCTCTTGTTCTTGTGGTTCTATCTCGCCGGCGGCGAGACGTCGCTTGCGTCGGCGACCGCGCTGTTGGGCGGCGTATTGCTGATATGGATCGCGATCAAGATAGGCGCCCTTGCGAAGTATTCGATCACCGTGCGTGCGGTGGCCGCGGTCTTCATCGCGACGCGTGTTCCGCTCATCATCGTCGCGGTCATGGGAGCGATCGTGATCGGTCAACGCGCCGGAACGCATTGGAGTCCCGAGCACGGACTGCTTGACGTGCTCGGCCGATGGGACGCCCAGCATTATCTCGCGATCGCGACGGTTGGCTACCACGGCAAGGACATCGCGTTTTTCCCGCTCTATCCATTTCTCATCAGCCAGCTCGGCGGAATGATCGGCGACCACTTCATCGCCGGCGTCGTGATCTCTAATCTCGCCTTTTTTGTGGCGCTCGCCTATCTTTACGCGCTGACGAAACTGGAGTTCGGCGAGCACGAGACCGCATATCACGCCATATTCTACATCGCCATATTCCCGACCGCCATCTTCTTCTCGGCGGTCTACAGCGAATCGCTCTTCTTGGCGCTGACGGTCGCCTCGGTCTACTATGCGCGGCGCGGCAATTTCATTACCGCGGGGATCATCGGCGCGCTCGCCTCGCTCACCCGCGTTGAAGGCGTCTTGCTCGTCTTGCCTATCGCCTACGAAGTCTGGCGCGCCTGGCGCGAGCGCCGCGGAACGACCCTCGCGCGCGGCATCGTCGGGCTGGCGCTCGTTCCCGCCGGCATCGCACTGTTCATGGGCTATCTCTACGCGCTTGTCGGCGATCCGCTGTACTTCCAAAAAGTGCAGGCCAACTGGAACCGGCACCTCGCGCCGCCTTGGGTGAGCATCTCCAACACGATTCACGAGCTCGCGATCGCACCGATCGCCTCGAGCAACTCGATCAACCACGTGCTCGAACTTGCGTTCACGCTTTCTTTTCTCGCACTGCTCGTCGCGTCGTTCCGGCAGTTGCGGCCGTCGTACGCGTGGTACTTCGCCGCGTCGCTCTTGGTGCCGATGTCCACGGCCAGCCTGATGAGCATGCCGCGCTTCGACCTCGTCGTCTTCCCGGCATTCATGCTCCTCGCAGTCTACGGCAGGCGCCCGGTGGTGAACTCGGCGATCGTCTCGCTGTCGTTGACGTTGCTCGGCGTCTTCACGGTGTTCTTCGCCGACTGGTATTGGCTCGCGTGAGCGCTACCGCAGCATTCAGCTCGCGGCGCGGCGTTCGCCAATTCGTCAAGTTCGGCATCGTCGGCGCTTCCGGCACGCTCATCAACTTCGCGGCCTACCACGGGCTGTTGCATTTCAACGCTCAGCTGTGGTGGGCGTACGCCATCGGCTTTCTGCTCGGCGGCGTGAACAACTATTGGTGGAACAGGCGTTGGACTTTCCGCTCGCGAGGCCACGCGGGCAAAGAGATGGCCCAATTCGTCACCGTCTCGGCCCTCGCGCTCTGCGTCAGCGAGCCAGTGCTGTGGCTGATGGACCGCCAACTGCCGGCTGCCCTGCATTTCCGCAACTCCATCGCGTGGGTCGCCGCGACCGTCGCCGGGATGGCGATCAATTTCTTCGTGAACAAATATTGGACGTTTCGACATACGCATCAGATCGGGGATGAAGCCGGACAGTGAGCGCCGACCTGCGCCGGCATGCGCTATTCCTCGCCATCCTCGTTCTCGCGCTGCTGCTCCGGCTTTACGGCATCCACAATCCGATCCTCGACCATCCGGGTTGGCGTCAAGGCGACGAAGCGGCGATCGCGCGCAACTTCGCGCAATTGCATGACAACATCTTGTATCCTCAGGTCGACTATGACGGGCCGGCGCCCAACTACGCCGAGCTTGAGCTGCAGATCGTGCCGTTCGTGGCAGCGCAGTTCTACCGCGTCTTTGGAATACACGAGACGATCGCGCGTCTGATCGTGGTCGCGTTCAGTCTCGCCGAAGTGTGGCTGCTCTATCTTTTCGGACGCGAGGTGTTCTCTCGCCGCGCCGGCCTGATCGCCGCCCTTGCGTATGCGATCGCGCCGGGAGCGGTCTACTACGGGCGCACGATAACGCCGGACACCGACATGGTGTTCTTCATGACCGGCGCTATGTATTTCTGGTGGCGATTTTGCGGGCAGCGCCGGCCGGCCGACTTCGCGGCGGCAGCGGTGTTCGGCGCCATCGCGGTGCTCGCAAAACCCGTCGCGGTGCTCGCGATCGTGCCGGTCATCGCGCTCGTGGTGGCGCGACGCGGCGTCAAGGGCGCGCTCGAGGACTGGGCGCCATACGCGTTTGTCGTGCTTGCCGGCTTACCGGCGCTCTTCTACTTCGAGCGCCTCAACGCCATCGCAGAATGGCATTGGGCGAGCGGCATCACTACGCTACACGTCATGCCCGCGCTGCGGGCCGCATTCTCGAGCCCCGCACGGTTCGGCGACGCGGTATTCGGCGCGCTCGCGCTGATGCGGATGCTTTCGACCACGATCCTCGGGCCGGCGTTGTTCGCGGCAACGCTTGGCGCGTGGTTCGCGCTGCCGCGTGACGCCGAATCGCATATCCGAGGGTGGTTTTTCGGCGCCTGGCTTCTCGCGCTTGCGGCTTATGCGTTCGCGGTCGTCAACGTCGAGCGCGTGGATTACTATCTCTTGCCGGCGCTGCCGCTCGCCGCGCTCTTGGCCGGCGGCGCGCTCGACAACTTGGCCACGCGCATCGGTCTCGCGCCTGCGTCGAGATGGTCGATCGGCGGCGGCATCGTGGCTTTGTTCGTCATCGCCTATGCCAACATGCTGGAGGTGCACGCGTACTATACGTGGAGCAGACCCGTCTACGCCGCGGCCGGGGAACTCGACCGGACGCTGGACCAAAACGTACTCGTCGTCATGGGCCACTACGATCCGTCGGTGCTCTACACGATCGGCAGAAAAGGTTGGGAAGAGGACCCGCTCATCTGGAACGTTCACGATATGCGCAGCGCGATGCGAAAAGGCGCCGCGTACTTCATCGGCGTCGAGATCCCGCGCCTCAAAGCCAACCGGCCGCTCTATGCGTATCTGCAACACTTCGCGCGCGTGCCGGTCTCGTCGGGCTGGCAGGTGTACGACTTGCGTAAGCCGCTGTAGGGCGACCAATTGTTGTTTGTAGGGTGAGTAACCCGTACTAGGGTGAGCAACGCTCACCCAATTGGGCAAGCGATGCTTGCCCTAGTACGTGCATAGGAACAAACGGGGCAAGCGATGCTTGCCCTAGTACAATGGCCCTCCTACAGACCACTTAACACGTCGTTGTTACAGGATCGGCAGCAGGTTGGGCGCGTCCGCGGCGGTGAGAGGAACAGCCGCAACGAACGGGTCCTTCATGCCGATCGCGTCGCCGCCTTCGACCTGAACCGTCCGGTGGAGATGCATTTCTAACGGCGCACCAAAGAATGCTAGGAGATTGGAGATCGGCTTCGCCAAGACGCCGATGAGCGGCCTGCGGACCTTGCTTAAGAGCACCGTCCTCTCGAAGAGGCCCCAGAATGCGAAGCAGACGACCAACATCAATGCCACCGCGTACCACCATGCCATGCGCCCCATAAAGATTCCGAGAAGCGGCTGATGCATCAAATAAATGCTGTATGACGCGATCCCGATCACGCGCAGCGGGAGCCAGGCCATGATCGCCCGGAGCGGAGCCAACGCGCCGACGCTCAGCACGAACAAGAATGAAGCGATGTGCCAACCGAACTGATCCTGCCCAAGCCAGTAGATCCCCCGAGTGGGTTCGAGCAGAACGGCCACCGCAATGGCCACGGGCAGGAGGAACGGTGCCCATCTCGTTATCGGGTGTCCGTTCACCCGAACGGCCGCGGCGGCGATCCCGAGCATGAAACATGGAAGCGTTCCCATGTCCACTCCTCCGGCGAGCGTGAACTGATAGGCGATGACGCAAGCCGCGATGACCGTCCAAAACGCGCGTCGTTGAGAGATCCATAACCAAAGCACGATCGGAAAAACCAAGTACCAGCGGAATTCCACCGCGAGGCTCCAAAACGACGAATTCGTCAAGTCGGTGTGGTCGAAGAAAACCAATTGGCGGAGTGCTTGCCAAACGGACGGCATCGAGATCGACGTCTGTCCGATCGCGCCTCCCGAATTGATCACGAGTTGCCCGAGCAGGACGATGATGCCGAGCGCGATCCAATATGGCGGGATGATCCGCACGATGCGTTTGGCGAAGAATTCAGCGACGTTGAAGCGCGTGGCGCCGTTCGCTTTGAGCGCGATCAACGTGGGGTACGAGAGACAGAAGCCGGATAGGATGAAGAACAGGTCGACGCCGTGTGCACCTTCATCCAAAACGTGAAGCCAGATCCCTGTCGCCAGTGTCGGGCCGAAAAGGACGACGTGTCTTATGACGACGAGCGAGACGGCCAGCGCTCGCAATCCGTCGAGATAATCGACGTGCAGGATGTTCGGCGAAGCCTTCACCGTCTGGTTATCGGCAATCCGGTGCTCGAACTGCGCGAACCAACGGGCGCCTACGGGATCGGCAGCAGGTTCGGGGCATCCGCGGCGGCGGCCGCTTGGCGGTTCACAGCGCCCGACTGGACGAGCGCGCGGTACGTGGTGAGCCGCAACGTGACGCGATGCGCTTCGTCCTCCAAGTCGTACGACTCCACGATCGCCTTCGTCAGGTGGTTCGTGTCGTAGTCGGCGCGAAAGGCTTTGAGCTCTTTTTCGATCTGCGCGTTTGTGGACACGACCGTCTTCAGCGAATCGCCGATCGACGTGGCCATCGATCCATAGAGGGGATAGTTCGCAACCACGACCTCACGACGGATCGTCGCTTGTTCGATCTGGCCTGCCAAAGCCTGGGTGACCGCGTCCGAGGGCGCGTAGAAGTGGGCCTTGGCGATGTCCGTGCCGGCTTCTTCGAGTTTGCTGTCTTGGAACTCCGCCTGCGCCCGCAAGGTGAGCGCCTTCGCGAGGCCGGCTCGAGCATGCGAGTTCTTCGGATCGAGCCGAAGCGCTAGATCGTATTCGCCGAGCGCTTCGGCGACGTTGCCGGACTTGAGCGCGGTGTCGCCCTGCGACGAGCGCAAATCGACCATCCAGCGCGCGACGCTGCCGCCGCTGCAACCGGCGACGCAGGCAGCCGCGATGGCCGCGGCCACGCAGGCCGAAACTCTAGTGATGCATGCCATGTTGGAAGAGGAACCTCGCGACATACGCGATCACTCCCGCAGCCGGGCTGAGAAGCAACTGCGAGAGCAGCGTCCCCACGACGGCCGTCACGACGAGATACAACAACATCGCCTTCACGTCCGCTTCGGGCCGTTGCCCGATCGCCGCTTGGTCGGTGATGAGCGCCGCCGCCGGGTCCACGATGAGCGTCAAGGTTATCGTCGCGACGCCGGTGATGAGTCCGGATAACGCGATGCAGGTGGCGGTGACATCGGGCGCGAGCACGCTTGCGTACAATGCGGCGAGCGGTCCGGCGACCCAGAACGCGGTCACCACGATGTTCCACACGAGAAACGATTTCGGAAGCGACTTCGCGCTGTAGCGGAGCGTGTCCGCGGTGGGCAGCCGGAATTCCGAAAAGACCCACGTGAAAACGCTCGGCGTGGCGAGACGTCCGAGCGCCGTGACGAGCGAGCCCGTGCGTTCGAATGTTCCGATTCCTCGTTCGAGGATTCTCACCGACCACGGGATGAGCGCGCCGCCGAGGGCCGCGCCGATCGTCGCGGCGATCATGACCAGCCGCATCTTGCCGTCGAAACCGGCGATGTCGTGCGTGTTGCGCGCATGGTCGGTCAGCGAAGAAAGCAGCGGCGCATAGAACAGATTGAGAAGGCGCCCGGTCGTCGCGAATAGGTTGAAGAGCGTGAGACCGGTCGCGACGCGTTTGGTGCGCACACCGGCGAGCCGCGCGGCGCCGGTGCCCATCTGAAGGGCTTGCGCGAACATGTACAGGACCGCCGCGATGATGAGATAGACGTCGGGGAAATGGCGGAAAATTTCCACGCGTCGGCTCTATGCCGACTCCGCGAGCGCGCCTGCGTCGAAATCTTCATCCACAGGGCCGACGACGGTGAGCGCCGTCCGCGCTGCGCCGAACATCGCCGATGCGATCGCGTCGATCTCCGGCTTGGTGACGGCCTCGATGCGGGCGGCCACTTCCGACGCGGGGACATGACGGCGGACGTTGAGCTCGCTTCGACCAAGGCGCATCATGCGCGTGTTCGTGCTCTCGAGCGCGAGCAAGAGACCGCCCTTGAGATGTTCCTTCGCGCGCGCGATCTCTTCGGTGGTGACGCCGGTCGCCGCGAGTGCGGCGAGCTCCGCGCGCACGAGCGAGATCACTTCCGCCGCGTTTTGCGGTCGCGTCGCCGCCGATACCGCGAATGTGCCGCCCGGCCGGTACGTGTTGTGCATCGAGTAGACGCTGTAGACGAGACCTCGCTTTTCGCGGATCTCCTGGAAGAGACGAGACGCCATCCCGCCGCCGAGGATGGCATCGAGGACGGAAATCGGATAGCGCCGGTCATCCGAAGACGACATGCCCTCCACGCCGAGCATCAGGTAGGCCTGTTCGCTGTCCTTGCGGCGGACGACGCGGACCTGATGGAAATGCGGCATATCCACGTCGGCGGCGGCCGCGCCGCCCTTCATCCCGCCGAGCAGCCGCTCGACGTCGGCCACGAATGACGCGTGATCCACGTTGCCCGCCGCGGTCACGATGACGCTCGCGGGTGTGTAACGGTCCTTGATGTACGACCGGATAAGATCGGGCGTGATGCCGGAGACGGTCTCGGCGTAGCCGATGATCGGCTCGCCAAGCGGGCTGCCCGACCACACCGATCTCAAGAAAAGATCCTGATTGATGTCGTCGGGCGAGTCGTCGTACATCCGGATCTCTTCGAGGATGACCTGTTGCTCTTTGGCGAGTTCCGCCGGGTCGAACAGCGAGTGCAAGAACATGTCCGAAAGAACTTCGAGCGCGAGCGGCGCATGGATGTCGACGACGCGCGCGTGATAACACGTCGCTTCCTTGTCGGTGAACGCGTTGAGATTGCCGCCGATGGAATCCATGAGCTCTGCGATGGCGCGCGCGCTTCGCGTGGGAGTGCCTTTGAACAGCATGTGCTCGATGACGTGAGAGATACCCCGCTGCGCGCTGTCTTCGTGCGCAGACCCGATGCCCACCCACAGCCCGAGGCTCGCACTGCGGACGTGCGCGATCCGCTCGGTGACCACGCGAATGCCGTTGGGGAGCGTGGATTTCTTATAGCTATCGTCTTGGTCGGTCATGCTCTTCTTCAACGTCTCTAAAGTGGACCGCGGGTGTCGCCGGTGCCGAAAGCTGCGCCGCCCAGTGCTCGTCGATGAACGTGCGGGTGGGGGCGGCTCCCCGGCGCAACGACAACGAGAGAACCGTTCGATCGGTCGGCGCGGCCAAGTCGCCGGCCACCACCGTACCGAGGGCGACCGGCTCCGGGATCGTCGCCCACACGTCGACTTCCGATAGCGACGGCGCGGTCGAGAGCGCCAATTCGGCCATCGCGCGCGCGTCTGCCGCGAACTGCGCCGCGGTGACGGGTTCGCGCAATCCCGAACCTGACAGCATGATGCCGGCAACGCTCGCCGCCGGCACGGTCAACACATGAATCTTTTCGATGGGCTCCCGGAATTCTTCGCGCAAGAGACTGATGCCGATGCGTTCGGCGACCGGCAGGTCGTTCCCCTCGATTCGCTTTCGGGCGACCGATGCAAGCGCCGCGGCCGTCCGCGGCGGTATGAACTCCGACTGGATTTGCTCCGCTGCTGCGGCAATCGTGGAGACGCCCGCGCCGAGGACGTTTCGAAATAACCCGATGCCCGATCCGCGAATGATGCGGTAGCGCGGCAACGCGAACATGTCCCGAATCGTCGAGCCGTTGATGCCGCCTTGATCGGTCGTGAAGGCCCGCTTGAGCCCCGCGGCCGCGACAGATCTCTCGACTTCGGCATCGTAGCGGCCCGATGGGTAGGCGAAGTCGGTCACGCGCTTGCCGGTCCACGTCTGCAGCATCGCCGCCGAATCGTCGACCTCCGCATCGCGCATGCTCTTGCTCACCCGCACGAGGTCGACGTGATGCACGGTGTGCGCGCCGAGCTCCATGCCAAGTGAGTCGAACGCCTTGAGATCGGCGACCGTCAGGTGGCCGCGCGTGCCGATCTCACCCGTGCTGATGAAAAATGTGCCCGTCGCGCCGGCCTGCGTGAGCAACGGTGCGGCGTACGCGGCGGCATCGTCGTAACCGTCGTCAAACGTGAGCGCGACTTCACAGGGAGCGAGCGTACCGGCACGCGCGTCGTCGACGATCGTCGACGCATGCACGATCGCGCAGCCGCGCGCGCGAAGCCATGCGAGCTGCTCGCCGAATTCGTGCGGGGTGACCGTCAGCGCGCGCGCGTATTTTCCGGGCTGTACGGTGGGCGAGACATGGTGATACATGAACACCGCGGCGACGAGGGCGACGATCATCGGCATGCCGTGCGGCGATCAGTACGAGCGCGCGAAATACGCGGTCACCTTGGCCGGGCGCCCGCAGAACGCGCACGTCGCGCCGTCGGCGGCGCTGCCGGATATCACGCGCGAAACCGCGCTGGTCTCGGCTTTGATGTCCAGTTCGCAGTCCGTGCGTTCGCACCACGCCGCTTGGACGAATCCGCGCTGACTCTTCAACGCCTCGACGAATGCTTCGCGCGTATCCGCGTTGACCGTATGAGTATCGCGGTACTCGACCGCACGCTCGTAGATCGTACGCTGCACCGCATCGAGCAGTTCCGGAATGCGCGAGGTCAGCTCCGCGAGCGGCACTGCTATCTTCTCCTGCGTGTCGCGCCGCGCGATCGTCACCTGGCCGGCGGCGACATCGCGCGGGCCGATCTCAAGGCGCAGCGGCACTCCTCGCATCTCCCATTCGTTGAATTTCCAAGGCGCGGTCTGTTCGACGCGGTCGTCCAGATGGACGCGCACGACGCCGGACAGCGACTTGTGCAGATCGCGGGCCGCAGCCATCACGGTCTCGTCACCTTTGCGAAGGATCGGCACGATGACCACTTGATAGGGTGCGACCGCCGGCGGCAAGACAAGTCCGCGATCGTCGCCATGGGCCATGATCAAGCCGCCGAGGATTCGCCACGACACACCCCATGAGGTGGTCCAAGCGAACTTGATCTGCTCGTCGACATCCGTGAACTTGATGTCGTACGCTTTGGCGAAGTGCTGCCCCAGTTCGTGCGATGTGCCGGCTTGCAGTGCCTTGCCGTCGGGCATGAGCGCTTCAATAGCGTACGTCGCGCTCGCGCCGGCGAATTTTTCGTGCTCGCTCTTGCGGCCTTTGATGACCGGCAGCCGGAGCACGTCCTCGGCGACTTCGCGATACACCTCGAGCATGCGCTGCACTTCTTCGGCAGCCTCGATCTCGGTGGAATGCGCGGTGTGCCCTTCCTGCCATAGGAATTCAAGCGTTCGCAAGAACGGACGCGTCGATTTTTCCCACCGCATCACATTCACCCACTGATTGATGAGGATGGGCAGGTCGCGATGCGATTGCACCCAACGCGCGTACATCACGCCGATGATCGCTTCAGACGTAGGCCGGATGGCCAGCCGCTCCGTGAGCTTTTCGCCGCCGCCTTCGGTCACCCACGCCACTTCGGGGGCGAAACCCTCGACGTGCTCCGCCTCGCGCACGAGCAAGCTTTCCGGGATGAGCAGCGGGAAGTAGGCGTTCTGATGCCCGGTCGCTTTGAAACGCTTGTCGAATTCGTCGCGGATGAGTTCCCAGATGGCATGGCCGTATGGACGCAGCACGATGCAGCCGCGCACCGGCGCGTAATCGACGAGCTGCGCGCGCAGACATACTTGGGTGTACCACTCCGAAAGGTCCGCATCTTTTGCGGGAATGCTTTTGACTTCTTTTTTCTCGACGTCTTTGGACATGCGGCGTCAATTCCGGCGGTCCGGCTAAATCCCTTGACCGCGCCATCCGCCGCTTCAGCGGTAGAAGTAGCCGACCGTGACCGTTTCGCCGGGGACGTCGCGCGGATACACCCACTGGCCGCCCGCGTGGAAGTTCGCGACCAGGTAATGGATGACGCGTGCATCGGGATCGACTTCGTAGCGCTGATACTCCACGTACCAGACGCGCGAGTACCGGCGAAGCGAGCTGACGGTCGCGTCGGCGTCATCCGGCGAAAGGATGCCCGCGTAGGATCGTCCGGTCAAGAGCCCACTGCGCTCGATCACGCGCACGGGCGTGCCGCGGTCGAAGACATACGCCGCGGGTTGCCCTTGAAATATGCGGCGTTCGACGGCCGGCCAGTCGGCGGTGTAATTCGCCGGTTCGACCGCGTAGACGACGGCCTGCGCGAACAACGCTGCGCCGACAAGAGCGCCTGCCGCTTTCGCGCCGCGGGGCCACAGCCGCAGAGCGCTTGCCAGCGCGACACCCGCCCACGCGCACACCGCGTACGCCGCGATAAGATAATAGCGATCGAGATACAGCGCCTTGTGCGCGGCGATGCTGTAGGCGAGCGTCAAAACGGCGGGTGATGCAAGCCAAGGCAACAGCGTCGTCGGTGCGAAGCGCACCGCCGCGAGGAAGAAGATCACGATGACGATCCACATCAGCGCGGCGAGCCAGTTGAGCTGCAGGCCCTGCGCGAACGGCGCGATCGTGAACTGAGCGCTCAATCGTCCGATGGCTGCCGGCACGTCGGCGAGCAGTTGCGCGAAGGCAAGACCGCCGTTCGGCATCTGGTGGAGGAACGATGGCCACTGCGGCATCCACAATGCGACGGCGGCTGCCACCCCGACGAGCCCGCGCACGAGACCGTCGCGGCGCGTGATCGCGAGATACGCGATTTGCGCGGCGATCATGAAAAATCCGAGATATAGCAGCCAAATGCTCGCCGCCAGGCAGACGGTCCACGCAACCCACAGCATGCGGCGGCGTATCGGCGCGATGCGGTCGTTCGCCGATAGCACGCTCAAGAGCAGGAACGAGCACAGCACAAGGGCATCGAACGGCGCGTACATCCGCACCATCCCATCGTAGTAGATCAACGACGGCATGAGCGCTGCGCAAAAGCCCGCCGCGAGCACTTCCGTGGAGTCGCGCCGCCACGCGCGCATGACCTGCATCAACAGCGCGACCGATAGCGTGCCGAAGGCCGCCATTGTCACGCGTATCGCCAGGTCAGAGAAATGAAGCGCCATCAACGCCGCCAAGAAGACCGTGAATCCCGGCGGGTGCACGTCGAGCGAATAAAGGTAGTCGAGTGCTTGTGCGTATGGCAAGCCAGCGAGATGCAACGAAAGGCCTTCGTCGACGTACAGCGGCCGGGCGATCGCTTCGAAGAGCCGGAGCGCCGCTGACACGATCAGTATCAGCCAAGGCAGCGCGCGCGCGCCGCGCACGTTATCGATACTCTGGATAGCGGTCGGCGATGACCTTTTCGATTTCCTCGCGAAGACCGTCCAGCAACTGCGCTTCGGGCAACGAGCGGACTTTGACGCCGTCGCGATAGATGAGCCCCATGCCCTTGCCGCCGGCGATCCCGACGTCGGCCATCGAGGCTTCGCCCGGACCGTTGACCGCGCACCCCATCACCGCCACTTTGACCGGTGCGCGATATTCCGCGGTCACGCGTTCGACGGCCTCGGCAAGTTTGAGGATATCGACCTGCACGCGGCCGCACGACGGACATGCGGTGATCTCGGCGCCGCGTTCGCGGATGCCGAGCGATTTGAGGATCTCCCAACAGACCGGCACCTCTTCGACGGGATCGGCGGCAAGCGAGACGCGGATCGTGTCGCCGATGCCATCGGCCAACAGCATGCCGAGGCCGACGCTGCTCTTCACGGTTCCCGTGCGCAGGGTGCCCGCTTCGGTGATGCCCAGATGGAATGGATAATCGCATTCGCGTGCGAGCATGCGATACGCGGCGACCGTCGAGCGCACGTCGTGCGCCTTCAGCGATACCACGATATCGCCGAACTCCAGCTCTTCGAGGATTCGTATGTGGCGGCGCGCCGATTCGACCATGCCCGCGGGCGTGCGGCCCAGGGTTTGGACGATGTCCGGCGCCAGCGAGCCCATGTTCACGCCGATGCGGATGGGCATGGACTGCCCCTGCGCGGCGCGCACCACTTCGCGCACCTTCACGGCGTCGCGGATGTTGCCCGGATTCAGGCGGAGCTTATCCCAACCCGCCTCGATCGCCGCGAGCGCGAAACGGTGATCGAAATGAATATCTGCGACAAGCGGAACCTTCGCACCGGCTTTGATCTTGCGGCACGCTGCGGCCGCCTTTGCGTCCGGAACGGAGATGCGGACGATCTCGCATCCAACCGCGGCAAGCTGATCGACTTGTTCGAGCGTCGCCGCCCAATCGTCGGTTTTCGTCGTGGTCATGGATTGGACGGAGACCGGAGCGTCGCCGCCGATGGCGAGGTAGCCGACTTTGACTTTGCGCGTGATCCTGCGCGGAGGCAATGGCGGCGGATCGGGGCTGCGAGATTGTACGCCGCTCCACTGCGGCACCTCGTCCAGGCTCAAATGCCGCCCTTTCCGTTGATCCATTGTACGATGTCGTGATACGTGACGAATACGAACAGCACCATGATGAGCGCGAATCCGGTCAGGTGAACGAGTCCCTCTTTTTCCGGATCGACCGGTCTGCCGCGCACGCCTTCGACCGCGAGGAACGCGAGACGTCCACCGTCGAGGGCCGGAATTGGCAACAGATTGAAAAGTCCGAGCACGACCGAAAGCTCGCCGGCTAGGTAGAGCACGTAGAACAGGCCCATCTTCTCGGCCTGGATCACCACCCGCGCGACGCCGACCGTGCCGCTGATCGCCGAAGCGTCATGACTGGACACGGCGCCGACGATGCCGACGACTTGCGCGACGACCGCCGCGGCAACCGCGGTGAATCCCCACGCGACGCCGTCGATCACGCTCGTGCGGCTGATCTCCGGCGCCGGATTGAAACCGAGGACGCCGACGGTCGTGCCGTTCTGTTCCTTGCTCGCGGTGACCATCGCGAAATGTTTGATGACGCCGTTGCGCCGGACGTCGACCGTCACAGGCTTGCGAATCTGTCGATGGATCGCGTCGATCAATTCATCGCCGCTCTTGACCGGTGTGCCGTTGAAGGCGACGATTGCGTCACCAGCCTGGAGTCCGGCTTTGGCTGCCGGATAGCCGGGCAAGATCTGCCCGATGATGTTCGTGCTTCCCTTAGGAACGCCGATGACGGCGCCAATGAATGCGAACACGATCGCCGCGAGGATGAAATTGAAAAGCGGGCCCGCGAGGATGATGACGATGCGCTGCCACAGCGGCTTATGCTGGAAGTTGCCGGGATTGGCGGTGCCGTCGTCGGCCGTGTCTTCGCCGAGCATCTTGCAGTAGCCGCCGAGCGGAAGGGCGTTGATCGTGTATGCCGTGCCGCCGCGCGTCACCGACGCGAGGCGCGGTCCGAATCCGACCGCGAACTCCTCCACAGTCACGCCGAAACGTTTGGCGAAGATGAAGTGGCCGAATTCGTGGAAGATGACGAGCGCCGCAAGGATGACGAGAAAGATCGCGACTTGCCCGATGACGGCCGGATCGAACGCGAGAAGCAAGGCGGGCGCGGGGACGGTTAATGCGATCAAGTGTGCATCCGTGCGCTAGTGCGCGGTGGCGAGGATGGCAGCGCGAACGTGGCCGCGAGCCCAGACATCCGATTCAGCCACAGCGTCAGGGGTCGCCGCGCGTCCCTCGTGGGCGTCGAGCGAGTTTGCCACCAGCGTCGCGATGTCGGTGAAGCAGATTTTCTCTTGCAGGAAAGCCCGTCCTGCCTCTTCGTTCGCGCCGGAGAGCACCGCGGGATACGTCCCGCCTGCTTCCAGCGCGCGAAAGGCGAGCCGAAGGCAAGGGAAGCGGCCTTCGTCCACGGGTTCGAACGTCAACGTCACCTTTTCACCAGCAAGACCGATAGCGCGCCGCGGGGCCATGTCATCTGGTGCGGTGGACAATCGGTCCGGATATGCGAGCGCATAGCCGATGGGCAATTTCATGTCCGGCGCCGCGAGTTGTGCTTTGATGCAGCCGTCGCCGAACACGACGAACGCGTGCGCGATGCTCGACCGGTGGACGACGACTTCGATTTGGTCTGCGCGCAAGCCGAAGAACCGGCTTGCTTCGATGACTTCAAGACCCTTGTTCATCAGCGTCGCCGAATCAATCGTGTTCTTCGCACCCATCGACCACGTCGGATGGCGCAAGGCCTCCGCGGGAGTCGCTCGCCGCATCTCGTCTAGCCCGAGATCCCAAAATGGCCCGCCGCTCGCGGTGAGCACGATGGTGCGAACGTCCGCGCGCCGCTCGCCTTCGAGGCATTGAAAGACCGCGCTGTGTTCGGAATCGACCGGCAGAATTCGCGCTCCCGATGCAGCGGCGGCGGCGAACAGCGGCTCGCCCGCCGCCACGGCGATCTCTTTGTTCGCAAGCGCGATGTCCAATCCGGATTTCGCCGCCGCGTAGACCGCGGGCCACGCCGTCATGCCGTCCGTCGCGGCGAGCACGCGCTGCGCGCCGCTCTCCATCGCTGCGGCGAGCAATCCGCCGGCGCCGCATACGATCCGGGGCTGATACGCAAGCCTCGCCTGCAATAGCTCGATGCTCTCCGCTGCGCCGACCGACAGCAGCGGCGGACGAAACTCGTTTGCTTGCTGTGCCAGAAGATCGATGTTGAGGTTGCCCGCAAGCGCGCTGACCGCGAACAGTTCCGGATGCACGCGGACGACATCGAGTGCTTGCCGGCCAACCGAGCCGGTGGACCCGAGAATTGCGAGCGCACGCATGGACCGGCTAGAGCCCGCCTGCCGCGCCGAGCACCGTGTACGCGATGAAGCCGGCGACCAAGTAGGAATCGAAACGATCGAGCACGCCACCATGGCCGGCGATGATCTCGCCCGAATCCTTCACCTGCGCATTTCGCTTGATCGCCGATTCCACGAGATCGCCGACCACCGCGGCGCACGAGACCGCCGCGCCGAATGCGACGCCGAGCCACCACGGTGCGCCGATCTGCGGCGACAATCCCATAGCGACCCCGGCGCCCGTCGCCACGACGAAAGCGGCGATCGCTCCTTCCCAGGTCTTGCGTGGCGAGAGCAGCGGTGCAAGCGACGTCTTGCCGAGTCTGATCCCGACAACCATGCCGACGATGTCCGTGAGCGCGACGACGACGATCGTCCATATCGTGATCGCGATGCCGTGTTCCGCCGAGCCGCTCATCCGCAGCAAGAGGAAGTACGAAAGCGGCTTGCCGAGATAGAGCGCTGCGAACGCCGTGCGGCTGGAGCGTTCGAAGAACGTCGCCGTGCCATGCCGGAATGCCGAGACCATGGCTGCGAGGACGATGAACGCGACCAGCGCGGATTCGAAGCGCTGCAGCAAGCCGAGCAGCGGCAGAACGACGTACGCGAGGCTGCCGCACAACGCGACCGGCAATGAAAAATCGCCGCCCGTCCGCCGAGAAAGATTGCGCAGCTCGACGACGCCGAAGACGGCGATCATCGCGAGGATCACGGCGAGCGCGGGCGGATAGAACACCGATCCCAACCCGGCGGCAGCGACGAGCGACCCGTTGAGCACACGGCGGAAACTCAATCCTGCGCGCAACGCGTCTTCGCGCCGCACGACCGTCGCGTCGCGAATCACGAGCCGCCGAAGCGCCGGGCGCGCTTCTGGTAATCGGATATCGCCTGCAGCAAGTGGGCGCGCCGGAAGTCGGGCCAATACACGTCGGTCACGTGCAGCTCGGTGTAGGCCACCTGCCAGAGCATGAAGTTCGACAAGCGCATCTCACCGCCGGTGCGGATGAGGATGTCGGGATCCGGCAGGCCCCGAGTGTACAGGTAGTCGCGCAGAGTCTCATCGCCGATGTCGGCGGGCGCGAGCCTGCCTGCAGCCACATCGGCCGCGAGCTCGCGCGCAGCGTCGGCAAGCTCTGCGCGGGCGCTGTAGTTGATCGCAAGATTCAACAGCACGCGGTGGTTCGACGAAGTGCGCTCGGCGAGCACGCGCAGCGCGTCGCGCTGATTGGCGGGAAGCTCGTCAATGCGCCCGATCGGCCGGACCGCAACACCCTGCTCGTTCAACTCCGCTTCTTCCGCAGCGGCGAAATGGACGAGCAGATCGAGCAGCAGCGAGATCTCAAACGCATCGCGCTTCCAGTTGTCCGTGGAAAATGCGTACACCGTGAGGGTCGGCACGCCGAGCTCGCTGCAGGCGCGCACAAGTTCGCGCAGCGCGGTGACGCCGCGGCGGTGTCCCTCGACCGCAGGCAGCCGCCGTTCGCGTGCCCAACGCCGGTTGCCGTCCATGATGACGGCGAGGTGACGCGGCATATTGGCGGGGTCGAGGCCGGCCGTGGCGGCGGCCGAGGCGTCGAGCGTCATAGATCACGACCGTTTGAGGGCAACGTACTTTCAGGTGCGGCGGCGGCGGCGCTCACACCTCCATGATCTCTTTCTCTTTGCCTTCCACGAGCGCATCGACGTCCGCGATGTATTTGTCGGTGAGCTTTTGGATCTGGTCGTTGGCGCGCCGCGCTTCGTCTTCGCTGATCTTCGCGTCTTTTTGGCCGGACTTGAGATGATCGTGGCCGTCGCGACGGATGTTGCGTACGGCAACGCGCCCCTCTTCCGCGCGCTTGTGAACGACTTTCACAAGTTCTTTGCGGCGCTCTTCGGTGAGCGGCGGAAGACCCAAGCGGACGACGTTGCCGTCGACGTTCGGCGTGATGCCCAAATCCGATTTTTCGATGGCCTTGCGGACGTCGCCCAGCAACGACTTGTCGTGCGGCTGTACGAGCAGACTGCGTGCATCCGGCACGCTGATGTTGGCGACGTGTTTGAGCGGCATTTCGCTGCCGTACGCTTCGACCGTGATGTGGTCAAGCAGCGCGATGTTCGCCCGACCGGTACGGATCGAGGTGAACTCTCCGCGCACGTTTTCGACCGCCTTCTTCATGCGGTCCTCGAGATCTTTATATAATTGGGGTAACACTGCTCTCCGCCTTCCCGACAAACGTGCCGATCGGCTCGCCCCATATGACGCGTTTGATGTTGCCGCTGCGCATGAGTTCGAACACGACGATGGGCAGTCCGTTGTCCATGCACAGCGTGAGCGCCGTGTTGTCCAAGACCGAAAGGCCGAGTTTGAGCACTTCCAAATAGTCCAGCGTACGGAAGCGGACGGCAGTCGGATCCTTCTTCGGATCGGCGCTGTACACGCCGTCCACCTGGGTGGCTTTGAGAATAGCCTCGGCCCCGATTTCGAGCGCCCGCAGCGCCGCGGTGGTGTCGGTGGTGAAATATGGGTTCCCGGTGCCGCCCGCGAAGATCACGACGCGGCCCTTCTCCAAGTGCCGGATCGCGCGCCGGCGGATGTAGGGCTCGGCCACCTGGTGCATCGAGATCGCGGTCTGCACGCGCGTGGTGACGCCGATATTTTCGAGCGCGTCTTGCAAGGCAAGACCATTGATGACCGTGGCCAACATGCCCATATAGTCGGCGGTGGAGCGGTCCATGGCCGAGCCGGCCGCGCGGCCGCGCCAGATGTTGCCGCCGCCGATGACGCAGGCGATCTGCACGCCCGCTTCGGCGACTTCCTTGATCTGGCTCGCGATGAGATAGAGCGTATCAGCGTGGATCGACTCGGCGGTGCTCGCGCCGAACGCTTCGCCGCTGAGCTTCAGCAGCACGCGGCGATAGACCGGTTTGCCGTTTCCACCGCTGCTCGTCACGGCTAGTTGTCGCCGATGTCAAAGCGCGCGAAGCGGCGCACCTGGATATTCTCCCCAAGGATGCCGACCGTCGCGCCGATCAGATCGGCGATGGTCTTGCTCTCGTCGCGCACGTACGGCTGCTCCAACAGCACCGATTCTTCATAGAATTTCTCGATTTTCGCGCCGAGCTCGGCTTCCTTCTCTTTGACGACGCTCGCGGGCACGTCTTCCTTACGGACGAAGATCGGCCGCGAAGCGCAGATGTGCACGGCGACATCGTGGGCCAGTTTCTTGAACTGGTCGTTTCTCGCGACGAAATCGGTCTCGCAAGCCAGCTCGACGAGGACCCCCATCTTCCCACCCTGATGGATGTAGTGGCCGATGAAGCCCTCGCGGACTTCGCGACCGGCCTTCTTCTCAGCGATCTCCTGTCCGCGCTTGAGCAAGAATTCCGTGGCTTTGGCGATGTCGCCCTCGCTCTCGGCAAGCGCACGCCGGCAATCCATCACCGGCGCGTTCGTGGCCTCTCGAAGTCGCTTGATCTCTTGTGCGGTCGGCGCGTACTCTGCGGTCATTCCTGTGCTTCCCATATCCTCTTCGTGTCTTTAAGAAAATGGCCGGCTTCAGCCGGCCGTAGCGGGTGAAATTTCAGGTTCCATCTCGGTCGCCGCCGGCGTTGCCGCTTCCGGGGAAGCCGCTGCCGGCGCCGCGGGAGCCGTCTGACTCGCCGGAGCAACCGGCTCGCCGGGTTCGCCGCCCGATTCTGCCTCGGTGCGGCCTTCGATGACGGCGTCGGCTATTTTCCCAGCCATGAGCTTCACCGCACGGATGGCGTCGTCATTTCCCGGAATCGGAAAATCGATCTCATCGGGGTCGCAGTTCGTGTCGACCACGGCGATGATCGGGATCTTCAACTTTCGCGCTTCCAAGACGGCGATGCGTTCTTTGCGCGGGTCGATGATGAAGACCGCGTCGGGCAGCCGCGGCATATCCTTGATGCCGCCAAGAAAGCGTTCGAGCCGCTGCAGCTCGTCGTCGAGCAGGCTGACTTCTTTTTTCGGCAGCACTTCGAACGCGCCGGTGTCGCGCATGCGTTCGAGCTCGCGAAGCCTCGTGATGCGTTTCTGCATGGTCTGGAAATTGGTGAGCGTGCCGCCGAGCCAGCGCTGCGTGACGAAATACATGCCGCAGCGGTCGGCTTCTTCTTTGATGGCGTCTTGCGCTTGCTTTTTCGTGCCGACGAACAGAAAGATCTTGCCGCGCCGCGACATCTCTTTGACCGCCGAGTAGACTTGACGCAGCTTGACGACGGTTTTCTGCAGGTCGATGATATAGATGCCGTTGCGCTCTTGGAAGATGAACTTCGCCATCTTCGGGTTCCAACGGCGGGTCTGGTGCCCGAAATGCACACCGGCTTCGAGCAGTTGCTTCATGGAAATGACGGATGCAGCTGTGGACAAGGATGAGCCTTCTTTCCAGCCGGCCCAAGCGGGCAGGCCACGTCTTTACGTTAACTAGGGCCGGATTACGGTCCTAAAATCAGGCGACCAGCGGCACATTTGTCCCGTCCGATAGCCCACGGTAGTATAGCATATCGATGCTGACCGCGCAAATCGGCGCGCGGCGGGGGGCGCACCGCCGTTCGCGCTTGAACCTCCACGCGATGTTCGTCGAGACGTTCGGTCTGCGTCGCGATCCGTTCTTGGATACGGCCGACCCCTCGTTCTATTACGAGACCATCTCCTGCGCGCACGCCAAGCGGCGGCTGACCGAATGCTTGGCGCAGGGACGTGGCCTGGCCGTGGTGGTCGGCCCGATCGGCGCCGGCAAGACGACCTTGCTCAACGCAGCACAAGAACCGCTGCTCGAAGACGAACGCTTCCTCGTCGCCGCCGTGCTCGATCCCTCGTTCGGCGATGAGGCCGAATTGTTGGACGGCATTCTCGGTGCGTTCGGCTTCGACGCGCCGGCCGCATCGGGCGTGCGCGCGCGCAAAGATGCGCTCAAACGCGCGCTCTTCTCGTCGGCGATCGACGAAGGACGCCAAGCGGTGCTCTTCATCGATGAGGCGCAAACCTTGAGTCCCGCGCTGCTCGAAAGCCTTCGCTCTCTGCTCAACTACCAACTGGACGACCGTAAACTCTTGTCGATCGTGCTCGCCGGCCAGCCGGAGCTGGCCGACGCGCTTCGAGCGCAGCCCAACTTCAGCGATCGCATCGCTCTTCTTCTGCAATTGCGACCGCTGACGGAAAGCGAAGCGGCGGCGATGCTCGACCATCGCCTGCGGCGCGCCGGTTATGCGAGGCCCGATTCTCCCTTCGGTCCCGGCGCCGCCACGTTGCTTTGGCGCCGCGCGGCCGGTCTGCCCCGCCGGCTCACGGTGCTCGCGCGCGAGAGCATGGAAGAAGCGGCGCAAAACGGTCGGACGTCGGTGGGCGAGGGCGACGTCGATGCGGCCGCCGCGAACTTCATCGGCGAACCCGCGGCACGCGAAGAACCACCGTCGACGATCTCCGATCGCCAAGGACCGCCTCCGCCGATGCCATGGTGGATGTTCTGGCGGCGCGCATCGTGAGCGGCTCCGACAAGGGTCCCAGCGCGGACATGCTGCTCGTCGAAGCGCGCAGGCGCAGGCTTCTCGCCGGCCGCGCGAATTCGGGCGCCGGTGTTCGACCGGCGAACGAAGCGGCCGTCGCCGCTCCGCGCTCCGATCCGTCGAAGGTCATCGTCGGCGAAGAAGACGCGTTCGTCGAAGACGAACCGGTGTCGCATGCCTTTTCGCGTTCGACCGATGTCGGACACCCGCAGTCGCAACTTGGCGGATTGCATTGCTACCGTCCGCTTGCGACGGTCACCCTCGCGCGTTTGGCCTGGTCGGGCGTCATCGATCATGCCGTGCTGCAAGAGGCGATAGCCTGCGCCCCGTTTGCCGCGGAGGGTCGCGCCGAGCATCTCATCCGGCGTGCCGCTGCGCCGACGTTGCGAAGCGCGCCGCTCCGCGAACCGTCGCTTTTCGTGAGACTCGGAGATGATGACGTCGAAGCGCTCGAGCTAGCGTTGGAAAGCGCGACCGCCGACATCGGCGGCCGGCTCGCGAGCGCTGCGCTCCTACCCGAAGCGCTTATCGGCGCTCCCCCGGGTGCCTCGTACGCAGCGTCGCAAGCGCTCGCGAGCTATCGCGGCGCATCGCTCGTGGCGGCTTGGCGTGAGATCATCGGCGCGACCGGGCTCGCAGAAGTCGCGCGCGATCGCGACTCGGCAGCCGTCAGACTATTGTCGACGCTGCGCGCGCTATTGGGAGAGGCGTGATCGAGCGGCGGTCAGCCGATTCCGGCCGGTTCGCGCAACGAGTCCAGCTTGACTATGTTCGCAGTGCGCTCGCGAAGAACTTCTGACCGGTGAACGGGAATCGAGCGCGGCGCGGTGATGCCGACTTTCACCTGATCGCCGCCGACCGCGACGATGGTGATCCTGATATCGTCGCCGATGACGATCTCTTGGTTGAGCTTGCGAGTCAATACAAGCATGTCGTTCACCGAGAAGCGTGAGCGCCGAATGGGATTCAGGCGTTCCACCGCTGAGCGGCGGCATCCTTTGAAAAGTTTCCGATTGCCGGAAATTGTCAGTCGGCTATGAGATTTGCGGCGAGCCGGCCCAACAATGCGTCGACGATTTCGGTGCTGGAGATATAATAACTGCCCGAGCGGATCTTGTGCCGGAGGTCGTGGACGACGATATCGCGCTGTTCGGGCAATAGTTCGAACTGTCGCCGGAAGACGTCTGGAGCCGCGAAGGTCATGCCTTTTGTAGCTATGGACATGCGGCTATCGAGGTGCGCATCGTAGCGAACGTAGGCATCCAGGACGGCTCGGACCTGGCGCGCGGATATCTTCATGTTCGTGATACCATCGGCTGCGCGTGAACGTTAGTAAAGGGAGGACCCATCACATGCGGCTAAGACCGTCCCGTATTTGATGGGTGGATTCTCGAAGATGAGCGCGCGGCGCGCGTTCTTGTGAATCGGGTCACCAAATCCCCGCCGCTGAACCGTTCTTGAGGGACTGATTGGATCGCATGAAACTCAACCGCTTGATCGCCGCGCTCCTGTTCTCGCTGGCCGCGCTCGCCCCGATGGCTGCGGCGGCGGACGTACCGCTCGCCGTCGGCAAAGCTGCCCCGGCCATCGATCTCGAAACGCTCGCCGGAAAGAAGTTCTCGCTCGCACAATTCAAGGGCAAACCCGTCTACGTCAACTTTTTCGCGAGCTGGTGCCAACCGTGCAAACTTGAATTGCCGTTCATCGTCAAGCAATATCCGGCGCTCAAGGCTAAGGCGGTTTTCTTGGGCATCGACGAACTCGAATCGCCGACGCAAGTCGCGCCGTTCGCAAAACAGATGCGCATCACGTATCCGATCCTCATCGACCCCGGTGCCGTCGGCTCGGAATATCAGATAGACACGCTGCCCAAGAGCGTCTTCATCGATCGAGACGGCGTCGTGCAGGCGATTTGGCGTGGCTTCATCACCCCCGCGATGTTCAAGAAGAATATGGATCTCATCACGGCACCTAAGTGAAGGTGCCCCTGGTCGTCACCGACTTCATCGACCGGGCGCGGAACCTCTACGGCGATGCGGACGCGGTATCGTGCGGTGGCGAACGGTTGACCTACGGCCGGCTCGCCGAGCGCATCGACCGCGCATCGGCGGCCTTCACGAAGTTGGGCGTCGTCCGCGGCGACGTCGTCGCGTTCGTCTCGTTCAATTGTCACCGGCTGCTCGAAGGCTACTTCGCAGTTCCTCAGATGGGCGCCATCCTTCTGCCCATCAATATCCGCCTTACGCCCGGCGACATCGCCTACATCCTGGCGGATGCCGGCGCGACGACTGCAGTGGTGGACCGCGCGCTCTTGGGATTGATCGCGCCGGTCGCGGAGCGCCTGCCAAAGCTTCGGACGATCGTCTTGATGGGCGGCGATCCCCGAATTCCGACGGCGCTCGGCGGCGAAGACTACGAATCGATGCTCGCAAGCGCGCCTGCGACGTTTGAGCGGCCGGAGTTGGACGAGGACGACGTCGCCGAGCTTTTCTACACGAGTGGCACCACCGCGAGGCCGAAGGGCGTGATGCTGACGAACCGGTCGCTGTATTTGCACGCAATGGGCGCCGTCGTAGGGCTCGGCTGCGATGACCGCATCGTCCAACTGCACAGCATCCCTCTCTTCCACGTCAACGGCTGGGGCACGCCTCATTCCGTGACGATGGTGGGCGGCCGCCACGTCATGTTGCCGCGGTTCGACTCATGCCAAGTCCTCGAGACCATCGAGCGCGAGCGTGTCACCGATATGTTCGTGGTGCCGACGATGGCGCTCGCGTTGCTCGCGGATCCAAGTTGCGCGACGCGCGATCTCAGTTCACTGCGCCGCGTGATGGTGGGCGGCGCGGCCAGCCCGTCGAGCCTCGTGCGCGCGCTCGACGAGCGGCTGCCCGGTTGCGAGGTGACCTGCGGCTACGGTCTATCGGAGACCTCACCGGTGCTGACCATCGCCACGCTGCGGCGCGGCGTCGACGCGTCCGACGACGGCCGCCGCGACAAACGCATGACTGCAGGGCTGCCGATTCCGGGCGTGCGCGTGGAGATAATGGGCGAGAGCGCGACGCTCCTGCCGCATAACGGAGCATCCAGGGGCGAAATAGTTGCTCGCGGCAATTCCGTGATGGCCGGCTATTGGGGTCAAGCCGAAGCGACTCGCGAAGTGATGATCGACGGCTGGTTTCACACCGGCGACATCGGTACGATCGACGCAGAGGGCTATCTGCGTATCGTCGACCGGAAGAAAGACATCATCATCACGGGTGGCGAGAATGTGTCGTCGATCGAGATCGAAAAAGCGGTCTTCGAACATCCCGCCGTCGCCGAATGTGCGGTCATCGCGGCTCCCGACGATCAATGGGGCGAGGTCCCTATGGCCATCGTCGTGCTCAAGCCGGGCATGGAACTCGACGAAGCGGCGCTGATCGCGCACTGCAGGTCGTTGCTCGCGGGATTCAAGGTGCCCCATCGCGTCGCCATTGCGGATGGACCCTTGCCAAAGGGCGGCACCGGCAAGCTACTCAAGCGCGAGCTTCGGGAGCAGTATCTCAAGCCGTCTACCGGCGGCTAGTTTCCTAATCGGCGCCGCAACGCGGCGTGCGGCAGCCAGACGAGCACCGCGATCGCCGCGACGAGCCAGCCTACCTCGGCAAGCGTCGTCCACGTGGCGCTGCCGGTCACAAGCGCTCTGCAGGCGTTGACGGCGTGGTAGAGCGGCGTACACCACGCGATGTCAAACGCCCAGCGCGGCAATTTGTCGAGCGGGAAGAACACGCCGCCGAACATCACCATCGGCGTGGCGATCAGCGCGAAATAATAGAAGAGATGTTCCGGCGTCTTGACGATGAACGCCATGTAGAGCGCCGGTATCGCGAAGAGCACGCCCGTCAAGGCGAGCACCGGCAGACACAAGAGCGCGAGCCACGAATGCACGAGGCCGAGCGACGCGATCACGCCGAGGAAGATCGCGCCGTACAGCGTGGCGCGAAATGCCTGCCAGATGTATTCGCCGGCCGCGATCTCTTCCGGTGCGACCGGTGCCGTGACCATCGATTCATAGACGCCGTTGTTGGTGAGACGTTCGTAGCCGCCCCACGCGGCGTCGAACGTCGCGGAATTGACCGCCGTCAGACCCAGCATGCCGGGCCCGATATACTGCAGCAGCGAACCGTGGACGCCGTACGTGAAGTACGCGCCGAGTCCGTAGCCAAACGCCAGGAAATAGACCAGCGGTTCAATGATGTTGATGGTGACGCTGGACCACGCGTACTTCTGCCACGCCAGCAAGTTGCGGCGGCAGACGCGCCAAGAGTTCTTGCGGAAGAACGCTTCGGCCGGATTCATTCCGCGAGATCCCGTCCGGTGATGTTGAGAAAGACGTCTTCGAGCGTCGCCGGCCGCGCGACATGGCGGGCCGGATCGATCCCTCGCGCAGCGAGCGCCCGGAGCAGCGTGCGGTTGTCGTCGTTGTACAGGTACGCGGTCGAACCGTGCCGTTCGCGGCGCACGATGAGCGCCCCGATATCGCCGTCGCCGGGCACTTCGTCGCCGCCGGCCAGCTCGAGCACGTCGCGCGCTGCATAGATCGAGATGAGTTCGCGCGGCGATCCTTCCGCGAATATGCGTCCCTCGTCCATGATCGCGAGGCGGTCGCACAGGCGGGCGGCTTCGTCCATGTCGTGCGTGGTCAGCACGAGCGTGAGTCCTTGCGCGCGCAGCGCCGACAACATCTCCCACACCATCAAACGCGCCTGCGGGTCCAAGCCGGTGGTCGGTTCGTCGAGGACGAGCATTTCGGGATCGTTCAACAACGCCTTGGCGATCACCAATCTGCGCTGCATCCCACCGGACAGGTCTTTGATGCGCGCATCTTGTTTGCCCTCGAGACTCAAGCGCCGCAGCAGCGAATCGGATCGTGTGCGCGCTGCAACGCGTGCGATGTCGAAAAACGCCGCGTAGGTGAGAAGATTTTCCATCACGGTGAGTTCGGGGTCGAGCGCGTTCTGCTGCGCGACAACGCCGATGCGGCGCTTGATCTCGCCCGCGTGCGCGGACGCGTCGAGTCCGAGTACGTGCAGCCGGCCCGATGTCTTGCCGATCCGGCAATAGACCATCTTCATCGTGGTGGTCTTGCCGGCGCCGTTCACGCCGAGGAAACCAAAGCATTCTTGACGCCTGATTGAGAAATCGATGCCGCGCACCGCCTCAATGGACCCGTATCGTTTTGTCAACTCCGATGCGGTGACGGCGAACGCAAGAGACATGGCCGGCCTGCATTCGTCGCGGGCGCATTTCGTGCCTTGAGCGGTCCATGACCGGGAGGAGAGGCCGCGAGCGCCGGACAATGCGGCGAACGTCGAACGAATGTGACGACAAGAAAGCCGCGATGATCCGCCACCTCTTCCGCTTCAACAAGCAACCGAAACTTCCGCCGCCTTGTCCATGTCGCCCGTTGCAATTGCGCGCGGAGGGCGCACACCTCTATGCCATGTAGCGCGAAAGTCCAGACGCCTCTATCGCCCGCCGACCGAGCGCGTTTCGTCGCCAACAATCTCTCGCCAAACCTCTTCCGAAGCGTCGCAAGTCCGGAAGTTCCGGATCCCGTCAAAACGGCATGGCGCATTTCGCCGGAGCCGTTCCCGCTCAAACCGCAGACCATCGCCGCGTTCGAGACGCTTGGCGCCGACCTGCTCAAATTTTACCGCGCCGTCAACAAGCTCTATTTCCAAAGCGTCCGCGGCACCGCTCCCCGCTTCATATCCGAGTACCTGGAGATCGGAAAACCCGAACACATCGTCAGGCTGCAGCGGCAGAATCGATTCAAGAACGACACCCCGAGCGTCATACGGCCTGACGTCATCCTCACCGACGACGGTTTCATCTCGAGCGAACTCGATTCGGTTCCCGGCGGCCTGGGCTTCGTCGGAGCGATGGGCGAGACGTACTGCGAGCTCGGCTACGATCAGGTCGGAGAATTCGACGGCATCCAGCGCGGCTTTGCCCGCATGGCGATCTCCCTATGCAACGGCAAAGAAAAACCGGTCGTGGCGATCGTCGTGTCTCGCGAATCGAACGACTATCGCGGTGAGATGGACTGGCTCGCGACGGCGGTCACGGCCACGGGTCAGGCTGAGGTCATCACAGTCGCGCCTGAAGATATCGTCTTTACCGAAGAGGCGCTCGTCGTCGATGCGCCCATCGGACGCCGGACCGTCGACGTGCTCTACCGCTTCTTCGAACTTTTTGATTTGCTCAATGTCCCCAAGCAAGAATTGATGCTCTACGCGGCACGCCACAAGCGCGTCACGATCACCGCACCGCCGAAGTCGTTCCTCGAAGAAAAACTGATCTTCGCGCTGTTCCACAATCCCGCGCTCGGCCCGACGTGGCTGCAAGAGCTCGGCGCTGAAACATTCGCTCGCTTGAGCAAGATCTTTCCGCAGACGTGGATCCTGGATCCGAGGCCGTTGCCGCCGCAGGCTGCGATCGCCGGTCTCAATGTCGACGGGCGCCCGCTGCAAGCGTGGAACCAGTTGTACGGTTTGTCGAAGTCCGAACGCCAATTCGTGGTGAAGCCTTCGGGTTTCTCCGAACTGGCGTGGGGAAGCCGCGGCGTGCACGTCGCGAACAATCTCACCCGCGACGAATGGATGGCGGTCATCGACGGCGGCCTGTCCATGTTCGAGAAAACACCGCACATCCTGCAGCGGTTCCATAAAGGACGCCGCGTGCAAGTCAGTTACCTCGACACCGATTCCGGCGAAGTGCGGCCAATGGACGGCCGGGTCCGGCTGTGCCCGTACTATCTCGTCGCCGGCGATGACGCGCACCTGTCGGGCGTGCTCGCAACCATCGCGCCGGCAGACAAGCGTCTGATCCACGGCATGAGCGATGCGGTGATGACCACCGCACGGGTCGCTGAAGAAGGTTATTGAACTAGATCAACACCTCGAGCACGCGGTCCATCTCATCGAGCGTGTTGTAACCGTGCGGTGAGACGCGCACTCCGGTATCGCGAACCGTGACCTGGACCTTTGCGCTGTCCACGCGCGCTTGCTGCTCCTCCACGGTCCGCCCAGGCGGTTTGAGCAGCACGATCCCGGAACGCGTGCCCGCTGCGGTCGAACTCGCGACCTCGATGCCGGCTTCCATCGCTCCGTCGATGAGCCGGCCGGTCAAGCGCAAGACGTGTGCCTCCACCGCATCGAGGCCCGCCGTGGTCAGGATGCGCAGGCTTTCGCGAAACGCGAGCAGCGCGGGATAATTTATCGTGCCGCCCTCGAACCGCGCCGCGTCATCGCTCAGCTCTTGACCGTAGTCCAAAAAACGCATCGGGTCGCGGACCGACCGCCACGAACAAAATGACGGCCGCAGCTTCTCGATGAGTGCACGGCTGACGTAGACGATGCTGAGCGCCTGCGGCGAGAGCAGCCACTTCGCGACGCCGAAGTAGCACAGGTCCACCTTCCACGCGTGGACGTCAAGCGGTAGATGGCCGAATCCTTGAATCGCGTCAAGCGCGAAGAGGATGCCGCGTTCCCGGCACCACGCGCCGATGGCGGCGACGTCGTGGCGATATCCGTCCGAGAAACCCACATAGGATACGGTAACGAGCCGCGTGTGCGACGTCGCAACGCGGTCAAGCGTGTCGACGGTGAGACGCTCGCCGGGCGCACGCAGCAGCTTGACGCGAACACCGCGGTCGCGCAGGTTGAGCCACGGATAGGCATTGGCGCCGAACTCGTTGTCCGTCAGAATGATCTCGTCGCCGGCGCGCCAGTCTATGCCGTTCGCGCCGAGCAGCGCACCGTCCGTTGTGGCGCGCATGAACGCGATCTCGTCCGCATCGGCTCCGATCGCGGCTGCTGTTTCCGCCCGCACTTCGTTTTTGCGCGCTTCGATATTAAGTATTCCGTTGCAGCCCATCGTCATCTGCGCATCCATCGCGGCGACCATGGCATCGCGCGCGGGCGTCGTGAGCGGGCCCACAGCAGCATGATTGCAATACACCCAGTTTTTGCATACCGGAAACAGGGATCGGGCAAGCGGGGGCGAGGTCGCGGTCACCATCGCGGCGTTTAGCATCGAACTGTGATCTCCGTCACCCAGTCATCGTGGTTCTTCGGGCGAATTCGGTTCGATGCGTTGAACAGGGGAGATCGCAGAACCTTTGATGTTAAGACGCACCGTAGTCGCTTTTTGCGCCGCAGTCCTCGCGGCGGGCTTGCTTCTATTTCCCCAGGCCGCTCGCGCCTCCTCAATCCCAACGATTTCGGAAGGCGCACAGGTCCTCGTCGCCGTCGAGCCGCTTCTCGAGACCATGCAGATCCGATATCATTTGGCAGCCGGCCGGCTCTCGATCGGCGATCAAGCATACATCGGGCCGATGGTGATCGACAATGGACTTTATTTCGCCGACCCCCAGGCGATCGCCGCATTTCTCAATCTTCAGATAAGTTATCCCAACGGTGTGATGACTTTTGCGCCGCCCGCCCCGCGAGCCGGCGTCGTCGCCGAAGTTCCCGGCACTGGAGCGCTCGACGCACTTCGCATCCGTCTCCTCGCCCTTTTGAACGCGCACCGCACAGCCACCGGTTTGCCGTCGCTTGCGATCGACACGGTCGCACAGAGCGCGGCGCAGTATCAGGCAAAAGATATGGAGAGCGCGGGGATCATGCGCCATACGGATTCATCCGGACGCAGCCCGATTCAGCGCTTCCAGAGCATCGGCGGCCTCGCTTCGCGATATGGCGAGAACGTCGCCTACTTCGGGCTCGACATAAACGATCTTGAAAACGAGTGGCAAGCCGTCGGCAAGCTCGACGCGATGATGATGGCCGAACAGGCGCCGGACGACGGCCACCGCGAGGCGATACTCAGCCCCGAATACCGCAAGATCGGCATCGGCGTGGCGATCGGCACGAACGGGCTGTATCTCGCAGAAGATTTCGTCGCGCGCTAGCGCCGGCTACTTCACCGTCCACTGCCAAGCGTTCCACTCAGGAATGATGCCGCGCGACGGCGTGTAGCCTCGCAGGTCGTTCGTGACCATTCCGACTCTATCTCGAAAGAACAACGGAAGCCCCGCGACCGCTTCCATCCGTATGCGTTGCACCTCCGCATAGATCTTCTTCCGCTCGGCGCGATCGTTCGTGAACAGGCCTTCTTCTTCCAATCGGTCGAGGTGCTGGTCGCAATAACGCGCGTCGTTCGCGCCTCGCGGCGAGAAATAATCGCAGCCATCGTCGTTGAGGGCGCCGGGGTCGTAGTTGACGCTGAAGCTGTAGCCTGCGAGATCGAAATTTGCGTTCCGGATCGGCCCCGTGAGATTGAAGATCTGATCGTACGGATAGTATTTCATCACGAGGTCGGCGCCGACCACGCGCAGGTCGGACTGCACGAGCGCCGCGACCTGCTGGGTCGCGCCGTCGCCCGCGGTGCCGACGTACACCACGGTGAGACGCTGCGCCCCTTTATACCGAAAACCATCCGCGCTGCGCCGCCAGCCGGCTTGGTCCAACAACGCGTTCGAGCGCGCTGGGTCGTGCGGGTAGCGCGGCACGTCCGGCGTGTACGCCCAACTCCAGTTGGGGATCCACTCGTCGGCAAGTACGCCTGCGCCGTGAAAGACGTCGCGAAGCAGCCGGCCGCGGTCGACCGCGAAGGCGACGGCCCGGCGGACGCGCACGTCGTTGAGCGGCGCGCGCGAGGTGTTCATATCCAATACGCTCAGACGAAGGCTTTGCGAGCGGATCGGGTGCAAGCCGGCGACGGTGCGGAATTGGAGCAGCCGCTGCGGTCCCGCGTCAAAATCGGCGTCTATCTCGCGGGCCAGAAAACCGACCAGCTCGTTTTCCGACGACGGCCGTGATTGGAAGACGATCGTGCGCAGGCCGACGGGTCCACGCCAGTAGTGTGGGTTGGCCACGAACGTGACCGCTCCGCCACGAACCCAGGACTGTACGATGAACGGCCCGGTGCCGATGGGTCGCGAACTGAACGGAGCGTCGTTCAGCTCGCGCAGATTAGCGATGACGTGCGCGGGCATGACTGCGATCGGCCCCTCTTGGATCGCGGCGAAGAAACGCGTGACGAACGGCGCATACGGATGGAGGAGGTGAACGACCGCGGTGTGCGGATCGGACGTATCGATGCTCGCGACCACGGTGTAGCCTTCACGTTCCTGCACGTTGTTCGCCAGGTTGGTCACTTGCCGCCAGGACGCTTCGATATCTTTGGACGTGAAGGGGGCGCCGTCGGACCATGTCACGCCTTTGCGTAAGTGGTACTTCACGATCAGGCCGTCGGCGCTGATGTCGCCGTTGGTCAGCGAGGGCACGCGTTCGCACAACACCGGAATGACGTTGCCCTTATCGTCGAGCTGCACGAGAAATTCCAGCGTGTACCCGGCAAGCTGGTAGACGAAGTCCGCGCCCGAGAGCATGGGATTCAAGGTCGACGGATCGGAGATATCCGAAATGCGCAGCACGCCGGCGGCAGTATCGGACGGTGTGCCGGTTTGCGTCGAAACTTTCGCGCAGCCGGTCGCGAGAATCATGAAGGCAGCGAGCGCGAGCGCGCGCGGCATCGGTGACATGGACAATCTCGTTCCCCACGCCCGGCGACATTTCTTGCGCAGCAGGGCCGGGGCGAGAATAGACGCAAGTTCTCGATGTCACCTCAACATCTGAAAGGGTCAACGGTTCATGGCAGAGATCAAGCGAGTGGGCGTCTGCGGTTGCGGCCTCATGGGATCCGGCATCGCACAAGTCGCGGCCACGGCGGGCTACGACGTCGTCATCTTCGAAACTGTCGAAGCCGCCCTGAACCGCGGCATGTCCGGGATCAAGAAATCGCTCGACAAGTTCGTCGAACGCGGCAAGGCGGGCGACGGGCGCGCGTTTCTTGCCGCGGACCGCGACGCCACGCTCGCACGCCTCAGGACCACCGTCGCCATCGACGACCTCAAAGATTGCGATCTCGTCATCGAAGCGGTGATCGAGAACATGGCCGTCAAGACCGAACTCTTCGCAAAGCTCGACGCGCTGCTCGCCCCTCACGCCATCATCTGCTCGAACACGTCGAGCCTGTGCGTCATCGAGATGGCGGCGGCCACCAAGCGCCCGGCCCTCGTCGCCGGTCTTCATTTCTTCAATCCGGTGCCGCTCATGAAACTCGTCGAAATCGTGAAGACGATCGTGACCAGTCAGGAGACGATCGATACATTATACGCGTTCGCAGCGAAAGTGGGCAAAACGGCGGTGTTGGCGCAAGACACGCCGGGGTTCATCGTCAACCGGCTGCTCGTGCCGTATCTCGTCTATGCGATCCGCATGTTCGAGTCCGGGCTCGCGTCGCGCGAAGATATCGACGAAGGCATGAAGCTCGGATGCGGTCATCCCATGGGTCCGTTGACGCTGCTCGACTTCGTCGGCCTCGACACGACCTATTTCATCGCGCAGATCATGTTCGATGAGTTCAAAGACCCGATGATGGCTCCGCCGCCGCTGCTCAAACGCATGGTGCTCGCCGGCCATCTCGGACGTAAATCGGGTCGCGGGTTCTATGACTATTCGAGTGAGACGCCGAAATAGAGCCGCATGCGGGAGCCATTCAACCGGAACCGGTCCGCCGAGAAGGCACGCCAGTGACAACTCCGAACGACGCCGGCCAAAACGCTGCGCCGATGGAGCTGTTCAGCGCGCCGTGGCTTCATGCATGGCAACGCGAGCTCAACGACAACGCCGCGTATCGCGATGCTGCGGCGCAGTGGGAATGGCCGCTCATCCTCTCGATAACAAGTGAAGGCCAGCAGGGCGGCGCAGCGGGATCGGAGCGCTCGGCGTATCTGGATCTGTGGCACGGTCAATGCCGCGCGGCGCGGCCGGCCGAGCGGGCCGACGAAGAAAGCGCCCGCTTCATAATAAGCGGGTCTATCGCGGTGTGGCGGCAGGTTCTTGACGGCAGGCTTGAAGTCGTCTCAGCCATCATGCTGCGCCGGCTCAGTCTGGATAAAGGCAGCGTGGCAAGTCTCTTGGGATACATCGGCGCGGCAAAAGCGCTTGTGGTCACGGCTGCGGCCCTGGACACCGATTACCCCGAAGGGGTTTGAGCCGCACTTCGTCGGCGGTGACTTTCGCACAATCGGCATTTTGAAGAGGAGAGCCTGTGGCTTACGAGACCATTCTCATCGAGCGCGACGGAGCGGTCGCGACCATCGTGCTCAACAGGCCGAAAGCGCTCAACGCGCTCAATGCCGTCGTTCTCGCCGAATTGGTCAAAGCGTTCGACGAGTTGGAAGCGGACCGAACCGTCCGCGCCGTTGTCATCACCGGATCGGGAGATAAAGCGTTTGCCGCGGGCGCCGATATAGGCGAACTCAACAAGCTCGGCGATCGTGCGGCCGCAACGGCGAAAGCCAATGACGGTCACAAGATCACCGCCAGGATCGAGCACTCGCGCTTGCCCGTCATCATGGCGATCAACGGCTTCGCGCTCGGAGGCGGCCTGGAACTCGCCATGGCCGGAGATATCAGAATCGCGGCGGCCACGGCAAAGCTCGGCCAACCCGAGGTGAACCTTGGCATAATCGCCGGGTTCGGAGGTTCGCAGCGGCTGCCGCGGCTCGTCGGGCCGGGTATGGCATCGTACCTCTTGCTCTCGGGCGAGATGATCACGGCCGACGAAGCAAAACAGGCAAATCTCGTCGATAAAGTCGTGCCTGCGGACCAACTGTCGGCCGAAGCGAAACGGTTAGCCGGCGTCATCGCCTCAAAAGCGCCGCTCGCGATCGCCGCCACCAAGCGGGCGATCCACAAAGGCATGCAGATGGACCTGCACGCCGCGCTCGAACTCGAGGCCGACGCCTTCGGAGCCGTCGCCATCTCAAACGATGCAAAAGAAGGCACGGCTGCATTTCTCGAAAAGCGGCCGCCGAATTTCACCGGCACCTAACGTGGTCGCTTAGACTGTATGCGGCCGGCCCGGGTCTGCCGATGGCGTCGGCGTTGGCGTTTGTGCGGGCTCATCGGACGGCGAAGGCCGAAGGTGCGCTATCGTGGGGCTCGGCGATGGCCGCGTCTGCTCGACAAGCGGAGGCGATTGGACTGCCGGCAACTGCAAACCGGCGACCGCGAGCAGTTGGTCTGACAATCGCGCGCCGTCGGCGTTTGCAAACAAGAGCCACGCCGCGCCCACCGCGATGACCCCCGCGGTGAACGTCGCCAACCTGCCGATGCGCGCGTTGGTGACGACCGAGCCTGCCACGAGATCGCCGATGCGCCTGCGAGACGGCGTCACCGTGGCGACGAGAAAGCCGACGGCGGCAAGATCGAGAGGCAGAAAAATGTTTCGGACGAGCGCCCTCGCAAAACCCAAGCGGCTGCCGTCCACGCGTCCGACCCCCAAACCGAACAATCCCTTACCCAACGTCGATCCGAACAGCGCCTCAGCGATCGTCAGATAGGCGAAGATGGACGCGCCGAACGCGATCGCGAAATCGCGCGCGTGAACGGCGAGAAATTGGTCCGGGGCAGGATGCGTGGCATCCACGATCGCGATGAGGCCGAGCCCGATAAGCATCCCGATGCCGGCGAGATCGACGACGAGCGCGAGAAAGCGGCGGACGATGTAGATCCCAACATCGCCAAAGTCGTGACTGACCGGTTGCGCCGACCGGCTTTTGAGGACTGCCGGCTGCGGCGGCGGCGTTTCGACTCGATCCGCGGGCCGCGCGGCCGCCGGCGGTGGCTGCGGCGGACCTGGGTTCGCCGGAGCTTCGGTGTTCGGCCGGTCGATAAGCGCCCCGCACACGCCGCAGAACGCCGTGCGTTCGGCCTGCTGCGCGCCGCAACGGGGGCAAGACGCCATCAGAACGCTTCGACGACGCCGGCGATACCCTGGCCGCCACCGATGCATGCGCTCGCGACGCCGTATTTCTTCTTCCGCCGGCGCAGCTCGTGAAGCAGCGAATACGTGATGCGCGCTCCGCTGGCGCCGAGCGGATGGCCAAGCGCGATGGCTCCGCCGTTCGGGTTGAGAAGGTTCATGTCGAGGTCGAGCTCCCGGACGCACGCCAGCACTTGCGGCGCAAATGCTTCGTTGATCTCTACCACGTCCATCTGAGCGAGTTTCATGCCTGCGCGGTCGACCGCTTGCGGGATAGCGAACGCGGGCCCGATCCCCATGATGTCGGGGTCGACGCCGACGATGCCCCACGACACGAGCCGTCCAAGCGGCTCGAGGCCATCGCGCTCCGCTTGCTCCGCAGTGGTCAGCACGACGGCAGCCGCGCCGTCGGTGATCCCGCTCGCGTTGCCCGGCGTCACCACCCCGTCTTTGACGAACCGCGCCGGCAGCTTCGCGAGTTGCTCCATCGTGACCGTTGGGCGCGGCCCTTCATCCGCGGCGACAATCGTCGGTCCCTTTCGGCCCGGCGCTTCGACGGGCACGATCTCCTCGGCGAAAAATCCGCTCTCGATAGACGCCGCCGCGCCGCGCTGCGATTTGAGGCTGAACTCATCGCTCTCTTGACGGGTGATCTTATACTGACGGGCCAGATTCTCCGCGGTGATCGACATCGGCATGCCGTTGTAGGAGTCGGTCAAACCTTCCCACAGCGCATCCTCGAACTTCGTCTGCTGGCCGAGCGCGAGTCCCCATCGCGCGCCGCGAACCACGTGCGGCGACTGGCTCATGTTCTCCATGCCGCCGGCGAGCACGTAGGTGGCTTCGCCGAGAATGAGCTGTTGGGCGCCGGTCACGATGGCTTGCAGGCCCGAGCCGCACAACCGGTTGACCGTCAGTGCCGAAGCATCGCGGCGCCCGCCAGCTTTAAGACCGACATGACGCGCGCCGTAGATGGCGTCGGCGCTGCTTTGGATCACGTTGCCGAAGATGAACTGGTCGATCTTTTCGGCCGCCACCTTCGAGCGTTCGAGTGCGCCCTTCGCGGCGGCCACGCCGAGATCGATGGCGCTGACGTCTCGCAAGACGCCGCCAAAGTTGCCGAACGCCGTGCGGGCGCCGTTGACGATGACGATTTCGGGTCTGCCGTTGCGTGCCATGAAGTCCGTGATGCTCCTTTTCGATTGACAGGCGTCACGTTCGGCGCGGCGCCCCTGCGTTCCGTCAGTCGCCGGCGCGTGTCACCGCATCCGCTTCGATCTCGACCAGCAATCGAGGATCGATGAGCTTCACCACCTGCACCATCGTGGCCGCCGGACGGATGTCGCGAAAGAACTCGCCGTGGGCCCGGCCGATCGCGTCCGCGTGGGCCATGTCCGTGACGAATATGCGCGTGCGCACGACATCGCGCATCGAAGCGCCCGCTTCCGTCAGGGCAGCTTCGATTTTGTCGAGCACCGCTTTGGCTTGCGCGTACGGATCGTCTGGGCCGATCACGGCGCCGGTCTCATCGACGGCGGTCGTGCCGGCCACGTAGACGTTGTCGCCGGCGCGGACGGCACGCGAATAGCCAAAGGCGCGCTCCCACGACGTGCCCGTTGAGACGATCTTCCTCAATAACGTAGGACCCCTCTAGAGACGAACGCTGGCGCCTCGCATCCGCGCCGTCACGGTCGCGACCTTGCGGCGTCCAAAGCGTCGCGCCATCGATTCCCAGAGATCGCGGATCACGCCTGCCGACGCGGCCGCACCATCCCAGATCGCCGGCACCGGATCGCGCCACGACCACAGCGCGGAGCGCGCCGGCGGCATGAACTCCAAAGCGGTGACGAATACTTCTTGCAGCCGGCTCGTGCCGACGAGTCGCCGGTGCGCCTCGCCGCCCACAGCGCCGAGACGACGAATCACACCGCCAGTCCAGCGCGAGCGAACGCCGACGCGATAGCTGCCGGGGATATTTGGATCTTGTCCGTGCGCGAGGCGCCACTCGTATGCAGGGTAGTCAAATCCGGATTGCATCGCGAGCGCAAGACAGCCCCAATACCGGCCGTTCAATTCGAGGAACGTGCAGCGCCGCGTCGATCGATCGCGCATGAACTCGACCATCGCGATGCCTTCCCAGCGCAGCGCCCGCAACATCGAGACGGTTCTTGCGAAGAGCTCATCATCGAGCTTTTCGGACTCCACGACGCAGCTGACGCCGCCGGTGGTCGGAAGCTCTCGACGACTTCGATACTGGAATGGGGCAAGCACTTGGCCACCCCGGACGATGACCACAAGCCCGACGCCTTCGCCCCCGTCGTAGTCTTGAAGAATGGTCTCCGCGCCCATCGACGGATAAGCCAGATAGTCCGCTCGGAGGGCTTCAAACGAGAAGTAGTGGCGGATCTTGAAATCGCCGGCGACCGCTGCGCTGCGCCGTTTGGCGATGACCGGAAAAAGTATTTCGCCACGAAGTTCGTCAAGCTCGGCGACCGTGCCAGCGATATACGAACGCGGCAGTTCGATGCCGCACGCGCTCGCAGCTTCGAAGGTGCGGCGCTTTTCGAACGCGCCGCGCATGACGTCGGGCGGCGGACAACCGGGATAGACGAGTTTGGCCAAACGTTCGTAGTGATCGCCGATGCCGCCCATGGCGAGATCGGATCCGGGGAAGATCGCGTCGATGCTCTCCGACTCGATGAGCGATGTCAGCGCGGTGATGAAAGCGGCGCCGTCCGCCGGATGGGGCAAGCGCACGGTGCGCAGGACTGCATTCGATCCAAGCGCGCTGTTTTTCGGCGAGAACGTACCCACGATGCACGGCACGCCGAGCCCATGCAGCGACCTCGCGATGGGTACCGCGACGCGCGGCGCGGCGCCGAGGACGAGCGTCGTCTTTGTCATGCGAGTGTACGCCAGCGCGGCCCGCGCACCGCATACCAAAGCTCGTAGATGGCCGGCAACGGGTCCGAGGCCGACCACGGCGCGATGTGTATCCGCGCATCGAAGTCGGCGACGAAGCGGAGGGTTTCGCGCCACTTCGAGAACTTGGTCAAGCCCTTGGTACCCGATCCGTTGAATATCCCGCGCAGGCGGGCCACGTCGCCGGCAAGCCACCTGACGCGAACGCCGCTCGGGTATGTCGCAGGAATCGCAGGCTCGATGCCGCGCGTCAACTGCCAGTGATAAAAGGGCAGGTCCAGACCACACGCGAGCGCTGACGTCAGCGCTCCCCAGTTTCGGCCGTTCACCTCAAGGAGCCAGAGGTCGCCCGTCACACGATCGTGGCGGAATTCGACGCAGCACATGCCGTTCCACTCGACGGCGCGCAGGATCGCGAGCGCCTGCGCGGTGATCGCGGGATCGGGCGGCTCGGAGATATACGACACGCCGACGCCGCCGCTCGCCGGCAGTTCCGTCAAACGCCGGTGCTGGAATACGGAGAGCGCCGAACCACGATCCATCAGGACCGCGAATAAGAGACCGTCGCCGCCGACGTATTCCTGCAGCAAGACGTTCGGCAAGAATGCGGGATCGGCAGCCGATCGTCCGCGGAGGTCGTCAAACGTTCGGAAATAGGCGACCTTGAATCCCACGAGATGATGGCGGCTCTTGCCTTTCGCGATGAGCGGAAACTTCAAGCTCGACCGCATCGCGTCGAGCTCAGCGAGGTCCCTCACGACATACGACTCGGGAACCCGAACACCACATCCGCGCGCGAGTGCGACCGTCTGCGACTTGTCCAGCACGCGGTCGACGATGTGCGGCGGCGGACACATGAGCGTGGTCCGTTCCCGCAGTGCCGCATCGATGGGCCCGACGGCGACCAACGCTCGATCGCTGAGCGGAAGGACCGCGCTGTAGCGATGCTTCTCGACGAGCTTCAGCAGAGCCGAGGCGAACTCAGGCTGACTCGTCGCGCAATTGGGAAGACCGTATGTGGCGCGGACCGCGCGCGACCGCACGCGTTTCTCGGCAGCGCCGATCGTGGCGAAATCCACGGCGATGCCGCGCCTGTGCAAAGACCGCGCAGCCGGCACGGCGATGCGAACCGACTCGATTCCAACCGCCAAGACGGCGTCCGATTGCGTCATATTCTCCATGGTAGCAGCGGCGGCTGCAGCCGCGCTTTCCCCGTAGCGTATGACCCGATTCGCGCCGGGCTGTTACGGGACCGTGGGCCTAGGATGCGAGTGTCGAAGCTACCAAGTCGCCGATTTCGTTCGTCTTGAGACCGCTCGAAGCGTCGAGGGAGGGAATGCGCTTGGTGGCCAGGAGCGACGCGATAGTCGCCTCGATGGCGTCGGCCGCTTGCTTCTCACCGAGGTAGTCGAGCATCATGCCCACTGCGGCGATCGCGGCGACGGGGCTCACGACGTTCTTGCCCTTGTATTTAGGCGCTGAGCCGTGGATGGGCTCGAACAGTGAGACCTTGCCGGGGTGGATATTCCCCGACGCGGCCACGCCCATGCCGCCTTGGATCATGGCGCCCAGATCGGTGATGATATCGCCGAAAAGATTCGGCGCCACCATCACGTCGAACGACTCAGGATTCTTCACCATCCACATGCACGCCGCGTCGATGTAGGCGAAATCGTACTCGATGTCTTTATATTCTTGGCCGACTTCCTCCACAGTGCGGCGCCACAACTGCTGTATCTCGATGGCGTTGGCCTTGTCCACGAGCGTCAGCTTCTTCTTCTTGGCCCGCGCGCGCGAGAGATCGAACGCGTAGCGCACCGCCCGCTCGACGCCCTTTCGGGTGAATATCTGATTGCCGATCACGACCTCGTCTGGCGTGCCCTTCTTGAAGTGGCCGCCGATCCCGGTGTAGAGATCCTCGGTGTTCTCCCGGACCACGACCATGTCGATGTCTTCCGGTTTTTTGTCCTTGAGCGGGCAGAGATGCTCGGCGTACAACTTGATAGGTCGCAGATTGATGTACAGATCGAGGCCAAAGCGCGTGGCGGCGATCACGCCGCGCTCGACGAGGCCGGCCGGCAGACGCGGATCGCCGATGGCGCCGAGCAGAATCGCGTCCATCGTTCGAAATTCGTCGAGCTGGCCGTCGGGCATGAACTCTTTGGTGGCCAAATAGTGGTCGGCGCCGAACGGGTAGACCTTGGTCGAGTACGAGAAATTGAAAAGTTCCGCCGCTTTGGCGAGAACTTTAAGTCCTTCGTCGACTACTTCAGGACCGACGCCGTCGCCGGGGATGACGGCAATGGTGTAGGTTTTTGCCACGCGTCTGTACCCTCAGTTCTTTTGTAGGGGCCGACCGTATTAGGGCAAGCATCGCTTGCCCATTGGGTGAGCGTTGCTCACCCTACTATTTAACGGAAGATTTCTCGACGAGCCGTTTTTCCACGTAGCGCAAGAGACCGCCCATCGCGATGAGCTCGCGCATGAACGGCGGCATCTGCGTGGCTTTATAATTCTTTCCGGTGGTCTCGTTCGTGATCATACCGTTCACCGCGTCAACTGTGATCGTGTCACCGTCGGAGATCCCGTCCACGCCTTCGACGCACTCGAAGATCGGCAAACCGGTGTTGATCGCGTTGCGATAGAATATCCGGGCGAACGATTTCGCCACGACGCCGGACACGCCGGCGCCTTTGAGCGCCACCGCGGCCACTTCACGCGACGAACCGCATCCGAAATTCGTGTCGGCCACGATGAGGTCGCCGGGCTTCACCTTCTTCACGAAATTTGTGTCGAGGTCTTCGAGCGCGTGTTTGCCCAATTCGACGGGATCGATGAGATTGCAATAGCGGCCCGGGATGATGACGTCCGTATCGACGTTCTTGCCGTACTTGTGCGCCGTGCCTTTGAGGATCATGCAGGCACCTTTTCCGTGATCTCTTCGGGCCCGCAGATGTAGCCTGCCACAGCGGAAGCAGCGGCCACGTATGGTCCGGTGAGATAGACTTCGCTCTTCACGTGGCCCATGCGGCCGCGGAAGTTGCGGTTGGTCGTCGAGATGCAGCGTTCGCCGTCCGCGAGGACGCCCATGTGGCCGCCGACGCACGGTCCGCAGGTTGGCGTGGAAACGACGCAGCCCGCCTCGATGAAGGACTCGACGAGACCCTCCTTGATGCATTGCATGTACACTTTTTGGCTGCCGGGGATGACGATGGCGCGCACGGACGGATGGATCTTGCGGCCTTTGAGGATCTCCGCCGCCTGCCGCATGTCTTCTATGCGTCCGTTCGTGCACGTGCCGATCACCGCTTGATGAACGGTGATGTCGTGCAGATCCGACGCGTTGCGCGTGTTGTCGGGCAGCCACGGTATGGCTACCTGAGGCTCGATGTTCGCGCAGTCGATGACGACCGTCTGCGTGTACTCCGCATCCCTGTCGGCGTGGTAGATGGTGTAGTTCTTCTTGCCGACCGCCGCGCAATAGGCTTCAGTGGTGGCATCGACGGGGAAGATGCCGTTTTTGGCGCCCGCTTCGATGGACATGTTCGCCATCGTGAAGCGTCCGCTCATCGACAGCTCTTTGAGAGCGGGGCCGGTGAATTCAAGCGCGGCATACGTGCCGCCGTCCACGCCGAGCTCGTTGATCGCGCGCAGGATCAGGTCTTTGCCCGAGACATATTTGCGGAGGCCGTTTTCGAAGACGATCTTGATCGCGTGCGGCACGCGCAGCCACATCTCTCCGGTGGCGAACGCGGCTGCGATGTCGGTGGATCCCACGCCCGTGGCGAACGCGCCGATGCCGCCGTATGTGGTGGTGTGGCTGTCGCCGCCGATGATCGTCTCGCCCGGTCCGACCATGCCGTTTTCGGGCAGCACGACGTGTTCGATGCCACCGCGTCCGACTTCGAAGTAGTGCTCGATGTCGTGCTCGGTGGCGAAGTCGCGCATCATCTTCGACAAGGTGGCCGTTGCGATGTCCTTGTTCGGGGTGAAGTGACTGGGCACGAGTGCGATCTTCGACCGGTTCCACACTTTGGTCGCGCCTTTTATCTTGCGAAACTCGGTGATCGCCACCGCCGCCGACAGCTCGTTCGCCATCACGAGATCGAGCTCGATGGATATGATGTCGCCCGGCGCCACCGAGCTCTTGCCCGCGTGGGCGGCGAGGATCTTCTCAGTCATGGTCATGGGGCGCGCCATCGCAAAACCTCCGCACGGAAGCCGCTGCTTGCGCCGAGTTGCGTTCGGCGTAAATTTCAGGGGGCTAGGTAGCTGATTCTGCGAGGATGAGGTGGGCGCCTGTTCACTTGCCGGCGTAGGACGTCACATCGAAGTAGAGCTTTTCCGTGGATTTGTCCGTCGAACAGGTCACATCGAACGTGTCGATCCACTTCGCGCCGAGCGCCATGGTCGTCTGCGTGATCACGTTCCAGGTTCCGCCCAACGCGCACCTGAGGCCGTTGATGTACCCATACTCCAGGTCTGTTCCAGCTCCGCTCGTCGCTGCGTTGACGACGATCGCGAGTTCGGGAGTGGATCCGTCGTGGCCGAGGCTGACATCGATCGAAGACGGCGCCGCTATTGACGGCGTGCCCACTTGCTGCGAGACGTTGATGTCGGTTATCAGCCCGCTGTCGAATCCGTAAACCCATCGCACGCCGGCGAGATCGCCATACGCTCGATTGCCGTTGTCCGCAACCGTCACCGGCTGGCCTCGCAACGAAGTCAGTTGATCGACGGTCATGCCGAGCACGACGCCGTATGGATCTGCGAAAGTGGATTTCTTTCCGGTGCGCGTGCTCAAGGTGATGCTCAACGCCCCGCTGTTGCCGAAGATGACCGAGAGCCGCGCGTTGCCGCCGTCCGCATTGTAGCGCCACATCTCGCCGATGTTCACCGGATCGATCTCGAACGGCTTGCCGAGATTTTTCTTCACGGCGGCCGGAGCGTCGCCGAGCGTCACGCTATCGAATGCGTTGAGAACGGGCGTCGGTACGGGCGCCGGGGCCGGCAAGGGCATCGGTGTGGCCGATGTAAGTTCGCCGGGCAATGGCGCTGGTGTCACGGTCGTGTATGGCGTCGTTTGCGGCGCCGGCGACGCGGATGAAGCGTCCGACGGAGCCGGACCATACGCAGCGATCATCGCGGTCAATGCCAGCACCGAGAGCATCCCAGAATCTCCTTCGCTTTGCCGACCCTGTAGGAGGGTGAGCAGCGCTCACCCATTTTTGGGCAAGCGATGCTTGCCCTAGTACGGGTCGCTCACCCATAACCCTATAGTCGTATTATCGGAATGTCAGCGCGTGAAAAACAGTCAGGCCGCGGGTCGCTGCTCGACGGGAACGAGCCGGCGGCGCATGGCCGCCGCGTAGAACAGGCCGGCAACGACGGCCCCCACTGCTAGCCATTGCACGTTGGGAGCCAAGCTCGCGAAGTTGATCGCGAGCAAAGCCACGATGGCCGCGACGCCGAGCAGCGGCAGCACGACTCGGGTGAGATCGGTTGGCCGCGCGCCTTCGCGAAGGAAGTAGGTGGCGCACGCGAGTCCGGTGATGATAAACGTGAGCCCCAGCACAAACGTCTCCGTGTCCAAGACGTAAATCCACTGTGCGTAGACATTGGGCGCGAAGCCCGTCAAGAGCGTGACGACGAGCACACCGACGTTGATGGCGGCGATGCTGATGTGCGGCGTGCCGAATTGCGGATGCACGTCGGTGAGGACGCGCGGGAACAGCCGGTCGCGAGCCATCGAAAACGCGATGCGCGATAGACCGAGTTGTGTGGTCCACAGCGTGGCGCCGGTGGACAGCAGCACGATCACCACCATCACATCGGTGAAGTAGCCGCCGCCTAATTGCGCGGCGACGTAGGCCAGCGTGTCGTCGGCATGGCTGGCAAATGCTTGAAGCGGACCGATGCGCATGAACGCCACCATGCACAACAGCGTCAACGATGTGGTGAAGACCAGCCCGATGAGGCCGCCTTTGCCGGGATCTTTCGAAGTGCCCTTACCTTCCTCAGACGTGCAGCTCGAGACTTCCCAACCGTCGATCACCCAGATGGCCGAGACCATGGCGCCGGCGAATCCCGCCATGCCGAGCGGGCCCAGCGTGAACAGCGATGTGCGAATCGCTGCGTGCTGCGCGACCGGATGCGCGAACGCCAGTCCGACGAACAAGAGCAAGGCGGCGATCTCGAGCCAAAGGAACAGACCCGATGCGTTGGCGGTGGGCTTGACGCCGCCGATCAGCAAGATGCTTGCGCCGACCACCCAGAGGCCGCCGGCCACCGCGACCGCGGCAGGCTGCACCACGAGGCTCGCCGGCACCAGATGGATGTGCGGATCGGAAAGGAGTTCCAGCGTATAGGTTCCCGCCGGAACGACTGCCGCCACAGCGCCGAAGAAGTACGAAAGAACGACGATCCACGCCGAAAACGCGCCGGCAGTGCGGCCGAATACGATGCGCGACCACGCGTAGGTGGAGCCCGCGTCGGGGCGCGCTGCGCACAGGCGATGAAACGAGAGCGCGATGAATGCGACGGGGATGGCGAGCACGAGCAGCGCGAGCGGAGCGCCGGCGCCCGCTGCCGCGATCATGACGCCGAACGTGGTGGCGATGGAATACGCGGGCGCCATGCTGGCCGACGCCAATATCGAAAGATCGCCCAGGCCGAGGACCCGGGCCAAACTGCGCTGGGACATTACTTAGAGGCGCCCGCCGTAAGGCGGGCGTTGTCTTTGTTCACGACGTAACTATACACAAGCACCGCCCCCAGCGCAAGGGACTTTTTTAGTCAGCGCTGGGCGGCGGCCTTAATGTTTGCGACCGGACTCGGACTCCTCAGGGCGACGCGTTCAGAGTCGCCTGAGCGTTTATCCGGCCGCTTCCCTGATGCGGGTCGCTGATCAAATCCGCATGCAGCTTGATCAGGCTGCGCGCATTTTGCGGAGTCAGCGTTAAACCGTCGGCTTCCGCTTTGCTCACCATCAGCGCCGCCAGTCCGGACACGTGCGGTGTGGCCTGAGACGTGCCGGCGAACAGCGCCAAGTCGGGCTGCGGTCCGGTCGCACCGGCGGCGTCTCCGGAGTATAGACCGAGAATCCACTGCAGGTAGTCGGGGCAGCCTGCAGTGCCCGGCGTGCAATTCTGTTGATTCTGGTCGGGGTCGCCGCCTGGCGCCACGACGTCGAGATGCGAGCTGAAGTTGGAGTAGGCCGCGACGTATTCGGTGGCGCCGGCCGGTTGATTGGGGTTACCATGATCGTTCAACGACGTCGCGCCGACCGAGATCACACCCGTCAGAGCCGCCGGAAAATCGATCGCTGTGTAATTGCTGTCGTTGCCCGCAGCGGCCACCACGATGACGCCCGCCGTGAGGGCGTTTGCGACGGCGACGTCTTCGGGTCCGCCCGGATCGTCGGACGGCGAACCGAGACTCAAGTTGATGACGTCCGCGCCATGCGCGACAGCCCAATTGATGCCGTTCGCGATGTCGTTCTCGCCTGCGGATGGATTGTTGCCGTACGGAAAGACGCGCGCTTCGAGAAGATGAACGTTATCGCCCACGCCTGCGACGCCTATGCCGTTATTTGTGACGGCCGCGGCGATGCCGCTCACGTTGGTCCCGTGCCCGTCGCAATCTTCCGGCGACGAGTTGGGGGATCCGGTGACGAAGACCGCCGAAAGGTCGACCTTCGACGCGACGTCGGTGTTGGCTTGATCGTAGCCGGTGTCGATGATGGCGATATGCACGTTCGCCGAGCCTTTGGTGATGTCCCAAGCGCTCGGCATGTTGATCTGGAAAAGCGCCCACTGCTCGATGTTGTCGAAGCGTTGGTCGTTGGGCAAGAATTGCGGATAGCGTACGGCTAATTTGCCGGCTCGGATCACGCCGGTCTGTCCCCGCATCGCGGCAACGGCGTCATCGACATCTTGTCCGACGGGGATGTCGAACACTTGGAATCCGGCGCGATCCATCTGCCCGTCCGGCAACGCACGCAGCGACTGCAGCGCGTTCGAGGTTGCCTGGTGAAAAGTGGAGGACGCGAACCGCACGTAGATCTTGCCGGGAACCCACTTCTGCAGACCGCTCTTCGACATGCTCGCCATGACGTACGTCCGGCCGTCCACGTTGATCGTGCGGCGTGTGGCGGATTGACCGGTGGTGCAGATTCCGGGGCTCACGCTCGGCCTCGGGGTGGGGCCTGGGGTCGTGCTGCCTCCACCGCTGCACGCGGCAAGCGAGACGGCGGCGGCGACTATGAACGAAGCAGAAATGAATTTTGGATTGCGGACGGCGGACATGCAGTTCCCCCTCGTAGCGATTGCATCTTCAATGAATATCATCGGGCCTTCGCCATGAATACGTTACTAGACCCGCTTATGTTCGGGGCCCGGCGGCTTCGCAGCCAAGCGAGAGCCATGTCCCGTTGGTCTATGAATTCGCGCTAGACCGTGCGCATTTCCGCTCCGACTATCAGCGACTAGCGCAAGGCGCGCCAAAGCATGGTGAGCGCTGTGACGACAGCGCGGCGTTGAATCCCGTCGCGCGAGGCGGGCCAGTCCAAGCGCTTGATCGTCATCGAGCCGTCGGGCAGCGCCAGACCGATAAAGACGAGACCCACCGGCTTTTCCGGTGTGCCGCCGTCTGGACCCGCAACGCCGGTGATGGAAATGCCGACGTCCGCGCGCAGCGCTGCTCTCGCGCCAAGCGCCATCGCGCCTGCGACTTCTTCGCTGACGGCTCCATGCCGCTCGATCAAGTCCGGCTCGACGTCGAGCAGGCGGCGCTTCGCCTCGTTGTCATACGCCACCACGCCACCGCGGAAATATGACGATGCTCCGGGTATCGACGTGATCGCCGCCGCAAGCGATCCACCAGTGCACGACTCACCGACCGCGAGCGTCCAGCCGTGCAGGAGAAGCATCTCGCCGGCAACGCTTTCCAACGTGCCGCCGTCCATCGCGTAGACGCAGTCGCCGAGGCGTTCGCGCACGAGCGGCTCGAGCGCGCCGATCATCGTCGCGGCTTCTTCGCGCGTCGCCGCCTTCGCAGTGATTTTCACGTCCACCAAACCGGGATGGGCCAGAACCGCGATGCTCGGATTTTTCTGCTCGCGGAAAAGATCGGCGATGCGCGAGTCGAGATCCGATTCGCCGAGCCCGGCGGTGCGCAGCACGCGCGTCACGAGCACTGCGTTTGGCGCAAAGCGTCGCTCGATCCACGGTATCGCATGATCCTGCAGCATGGGCTGCAACTCGCGCGGCGGACCGGGCAACGCAAGGACCGCACGGCCCTCGCGCTCCACGACAAATCCGGGAGCGCTGCCGTTGGGATTGGGCAACGGCTCGGCGCCCTCCGGAAAATATGCCTGCACCAAATTGTTCTCGGTCATCGGGCGCTTGAGCCGCGAGAACATCGACTCTAGATGACGTAGGCTTTCGGCGTCGCAGACAAGCGGCCGGGAGACCGCTGCTGCGATGGCCTTGCGAGTCATGTCGTCGACGGTTGGGCCGAGCCCACCGGCGCATACGACGATTTCGGCTCGGGCGATCGCCTCGGAGACCGCGGCCGCGATGCTTGCTTCATTGTCGCCGACGGAAGTCTCCCGGCGGACATCGACGCCGATGTCGGCGAGCGCGCGTGCGATAATGGCGGTGTTGGTGTCCACGAGCTGCCCGAGCAGCATCTCGGTGCCGATGGTTATGATCTCAGCGCTTGGCATGCGCGATGATTTACGTGTGCGGCGGCGGCGGCCCTATGAGGATTCGTTCTGCGCCTGCAAATCGGCTTGGATCGCGCGGATGACCGCCGGTCTTGCGATCGCAAGATAGATGAAGCGCGCCGAGCCGATCACAAGCAGCCCGAGCAAGACATACGGTAGAACGTTGTATGGCGCGGCCGGGACCGGCCAGAAACTGGCGACGATAGGCAACGCGAGCGCGAGCACCGTTATCGCGGCGATCGATATCGCGCTGACGGTCGATTCGCCGCGCTTGCGCAAGTAGATCGGCGCCGCGACGGAGACCAAGACGTACGCGAACAGCACGGCGAGCGTACCGATCGATCCGAGATAGCCGAAGATATCGATGAGCGCCGTGTGGCGCAAGTACATGGCAAGCGGCACTGCGAGCACGATGAGCGACGAGAGGCTCACCGCGATATGCGGCGTGGCATGACTCTCGTGGACGTTGCCGGCGGATTCGTGGAACAATCCGTGGCGCGCCATCGCGAACAAGACGCGCGAACCCGAATTGATGCATGCCAAGATGCATGCGAAGAAACTGGTGGCCGCGCCGGCAGCGATGACGATGCCGAACGCGGGAATGCCCGCGAGCCTTGCGAGGATGCTGAGCGGCGCATTGGCCTGGTCGAGTGGCGTCGCCTGGCCGTGGAATGCCATCACCAGCGTGTACGACGTGAGGATGAACAGCACGCCCACCGCGATGACGGTGCCCATGACCGCACGCGGTATCGTCCGCAGCGGATCTTTTGCTTCGTGCCCGAGCGCGGTGGCACTCTCGAAACCCACGTAGCTGAAGACGGCGAGCACAAGCCCCTGCCGGAAACCGGCGGCGTTCATGCCGCTCAACGTCAGCTGGGCCGGATCGATAACCCGGCCGCTCTTGAGAAAATACGCGGCGACCAATACAAGGATCAAGCCGACCGATGCGAATTCGAGTACGAGCATCAACTGCGCCGAGAGCTTTATGTCTCGGTACGCGACGTACCACGCGCCAAATCCACCCGCGAGAATGGCGAGAAGCGCGACGACGGACACGTCTTGTCCGAGACCCGCGGCTTGGGCCAGCACGGAGATGTAGTTCGCAAATGCCGCGACCACCGAGCCGCCGATGATGAGGTAGGCGATCACGAGCGACCATCCGGTGATCACGCCGCCGACGGGTCCCATGCCTTGAGCGACAAAGGTGTACAACGATCCGGGCGATGCGGAGCGGCGCGCGAATTGGTTGACGTTCAGCGTGACCAGCACGAGCGCGATCGTGGAGAACACGTACGCGAGCCACGTGCCGTTGCCGGTATATCCGAAGATGACCGGCACGACCAGCGCAGGCGTCGCGGTGGGCGCGACGTTTGCGACCGATTGCGCCGTCACTTCCCAAAGCGAGAGGCGGTCGCGGCGCAGACCCGATTCGGCGTTGCCGCGGATCGCCTCGGTGGCCACCCTAAATGCCGCTCGCGGCGGCGCTGTGACCAAGTATTTCGCCGGCGGCCGCCTCGCCCGTGGCCACCGCGCCGTTCATGAAGCCCTGGAAGTTGACGGCCGTGTGCTCACCGCAGAAATGCACGTTCGCCTGGCGCGCTCGTTCGTAGCCTGCGATGGTCGTGCATTGGCCGACAGACCAATATGTGTACGATCCCTTGTGCCAGCGGTCGCCCGTCCAATAATCCATGAACGCTTTGCCGTTCCACGATTTCGTGATGCCGGGATAGAGCGGTTCCAAACCTGCGAGTTGTTTGCGTGCGACGTCGGGCGACGCGGGCGCGAACGATGCCGGCCCGAACGACGCACCCACCTTGCCGCCGGTGTAGAATTCGAGGATGCCGCTCGCTCCCGTTTGGCCGCGGCTTGAATCGATCGTCTGCTGATAGCCGGTGTCGGCATACGTGAAGCCGTTGTATCCAGCGTCGAGCCAGGGCCTGCCGTGGAACTGCATGTAGATCTTGGTGTTGGTCCCGAGCTCTAACTCATTGATCGCTTTCATCTTGCGTGCGTCAAAGCCGGCTTTCGTGAGATCGACCCTTCGCAGCGTCCGAAACGGCAGCGCAAGCACGACGTGATCCGCTTTCACGTCGAACGTCTGCATGTGAGATTCGAACGTGCAGACGTACGATCCGTCGGTCCGCTTGTCGAGCGCGATCAGCGCCGAGTTGGCGTGCAGCGCCCCTGCCGGCAATTTTTTGTTCAGCCGCGCGGCGATCTGATCGTTCCCGCCGATCACGCAGTAGCGCTCGTCGGTGCCCACAAGATAGAAACCGCCTTTGGGATTGTAGTTGGGCATGTATCCGAGCATGCCGATGAGCTCGAGCGAGGTCTGCGCCGATGCCTCGCCGCCGTTTTCGGTGGTGGCGTCGAGGTCGAGCAGCCAACCGATCTTCGATGACGTTCCGCCGGATATGTTCTTTTCGATCCATTCGCGAGCCGACATGAGATCGAGCGCCTTGCCGGCCGGCGTGTAGCGGTTGTAGACCGACGGATAGCCTGCGTCCGCCGCCGCTTTGATCTTCGGATACACCTCGGCGTAGTCGCGCAACATCTCCTTAAACGTGTAGCGCTCGCCCCTCACATAGTAGAGCTCTTCCGTGCCATGCTTTTGTGCGGCCCGGACGTCCACGAGTTCGAGCCCCAATTCTGCTGCGAGCTTGCGGATGGCCGTGTGCTCGCTCGAGATGAACTCGCCGCCGTTCTCAACGGTCTGGCCATCGTCGAAGAAGTCGCGAAGCGTCCACGTGCGTCCGCCGACGCCGCTGTTCGCCTCGTAGACGCTTGCTGAGATGCCGGCTTGGTGAAGCCGGTACGCGCACGTGAGTCCGGCGAGGCCCGCGCCGACGATCACCACCCGCGGCGCGCTGCTCGCGACGGCTTGAAGCGGCCACGCCGATGAAGCGGCGAGCGCGGCGCCCGCGCCTGCGAGGAATGCGCCGCGGGGCAATGTCGGCGCCGTCTGCATCTCCGCGATCTCGTCGACCGGCATCCCGGTCTGCGAGGACGATAGATACGCCGCGTGCGCCCGGCGCAGCGCGCCTGTCAGGGGTGAGTGAGCCATCAGATCCTCGCGTGCATATTGGTGCCCAGGCGATCTACAGTTTGAACGTCATCTCCACTGTCGCCTGAACCGGGATCTTCTGGCCTTCCGCACCCACTTGCTGATTGTAGTACCAGTTGCCGTACGGGTATTTCAACTGCGCGGGCGGGTTCGCCACGAAGTTGCCGGCCGGAGCGAGCAAGTTCGACGCTAGCTGGGCGTAGACGCAGGTATTCGGCGCATCCCACGGTTCGCCGCGCTGCGAGCAGCTGTCGATCAAGTTCGCCAACGTGAGCGTGGCTTTGACGCGCGGCGTGACGTCGTAACCAAGCGCGAGATTCGCGGTGAGCCGCGCCGGCTCGCGAAACGCGCCCATGTTGTCGAACACGCCCGTGTACTTGTCCGGGATGAAGATGAAACTCGAACACGTGGTGGTGTCGGCTATGGTGCCGCTGGTCACGCCCGCGCACGACGTCGGGTTGTAGCCCGGCCACACGAGCGGCGAGCCGTACCAAGTGCCGGCGCTATACGTGAATGTGGGCGTCGCCGTGAATTTGTTGGCTTTGAAGCCGACGACGACCGAGGCGGTGAACGGCACATCGTAGCCGATGGCGCCGTTGAACGGCGATGGGATCAGATCGTACGGCGTGTAGTAGCCTTCGCGGTCGAGCAAAGGTTGCGGCCTGTTATTGAAATACGGATTGGTCACGATGACGCCGCCGTTATCATACGTCGCGGCGCCACCGCCGGCGGACGTGAACGAATTGTATTCCCGGATGCTGTTGTTGAGCAGATCGATGACGTTCTTGCCGTTCGGGAAGTTGCCATACTGGACGGTGGTATGGGTCCACGTCGCGGCGATCTGCAGCGCGATGCCGTCGTGGTCGAAGCTGCCTTTGTTGAAGGCGAATTCAACGCCGGTGGACTTCGCGTGCCCGGTGTTGATGCCGGCATCGACGCCCTGGCCGTTGAGGGCGATGTTCTGAAGCTGATTCTGCGTCGCCCGGTAAAACGGCGTGATCTTGAACGCCATGTCCGTGCCGTGCACGTGCTCCTCAAGCGAAAGATCGAAATTGTTCGACGTATCCGGATACACGGGGTGCACCGGCGTGTTGTATCCGAAGCCGACGAACTGGCCGATGAATCCCGGCAGATTCTGCTGGAACGTGTTGAACTCTTGATACGAGGTCGACGGCGGCCGCGCGTAGCGCCCGTACGACCCGCGCACGACCGTATCCGGCGAGAACTGATACGAAAATGCGAAGCGCGGTTGCGGCACGGTGAACGATTCGCTTGTGCCGGCGGTGTTGTGCATGGTTGAGGGCGTCGTGCCCGCCGGGCACGGCGAAGCAACGCCCGTCAGGGGATCGATCGTCCGTTGCAGCGCCCCGACCCCGGGATCGGTGCAGAATTCGCGATCGAATGCTTGGAACCAGAACGCGCGCGCCGGATACCCGGCTTCCAAGTCCTGCAGTTTGAAGCGGTAATTCTCCACCCGCACGCCGATGGTGAAGTTCAGTTTGTCGTTAGGCCGCCAGTTGTCGGTCGCCGACAATCCGGTGGTGTAAGGCACGACGTTGTCCACCTGGCCGTTGCGGCCGTTTTCGGTCATGATCCATTGCGCGTTCGCAAGCGCTGCGGGCGATCCGGGCGGCGCCGTGCCTGGCGTCAGACCATTTGCCTGACCGCTGGTGATATCGGTGATGTTGCCGAACGTCGGATTCCCAAGGTTTGGATTGCCGTTGGGGTCGTCGGTCGGATTGAAGCAACTGGTGTGAAACCCGGTGGTGAAGCTGTAGCAGTTGCCTCCGCTGTCCATATAGTTCGACTGCGCATTCGTAAAATAGCTGAAATTGTAGAAGCCGGCCGATGCGGTCTGCAGCTTACCGGTCTGATACGACGCCGTGAGGTTGATCAGGTGCTTCTCGCTCAATTGTTTCGAGAACGTCAGGTTGCCGCCGTACGTGTGATCGATCACTTCGTAGTCGGGCAACTGCCCGCCGAAGGTCTGTTGCGCGCTCACCGGACCGCTGATGAACCACCACGCGTACCGTGAATAGCCGAACACACGGAGATAGGTCTTGCTGTCGATGTTGCGTTGATATTGCAGCTTGGTGAGCCCGACGCCGTTGTCCGAACCTTCTCGTTCGGCCACCGGCAAGAGGTCGGTGAAGCCCGCGCGGTTTTGCGGCGAGTTGGGGAAGAGCGCAACCGATCCTTTGCTGGGGTCGGGCGCGGCCATCAGCTGGCCGCCATATGCGAATCCATCGAAGTACGGTATAGGGCCGCCGAACGTGGTGTCGGCGAAACCGTTGTTGCTGAGAAGCCCAAGGTCGTCCTCGGAGCCGTAGAATTTCTGCAAGATGTCGCCGTACATATACAGCACTTGAAGGTCGTCTTTTCCGGTGTCGTTGTGGTGGCCGACTTTGTAGTGAAAATTAAGCAGCGTTTCGTGATCGACGGTCTGCCCGATCGCGTTCGAATTGCCCGGTGCGAAGATCGGCGTACCGGACCCGTCGTAGACGCACGGCGCGACGGCGCAGAAGGAATTTCCGTTGACGTCGATCGCGTCGTTGCCGTTGTGCGACGGGATGTACAGTGGATAGAAGAAAAGCGGATTGCCCACGCCGTTGTCCTGATTGGCGTAACGGTACGCTTGGCTGATGACGGCGGTGGCGATGTAGTAGCTCATGTTGCGGTCGGGCGTGGCGCCGCCGTACTCGAAGACCCCCTTGTCGTACAGAGTGGGTCCACCGATGCCGCCGATGAAATTGGCGTAACCCGGATAGGTGCCGCTCTTGATGACCTGATTCACGTAGCCGGCTAGTCCGGAAGCGTCGGCCGAAGCCGGCGTGCCGCCGGTGTACACTTGAACTTCTTGATTGCCCAGGCTCGTGAGCGTGGCCACGGCTGCGGAGTCGGATTGCCTGGTGACCGGGATGCCGTCCACTTCGTACGCTACTTGATCGTAATCGCCGCCGCGGATGAACACGCTTTGGTTCCAGCCCTGCTGTCCTTGCGGGTACACGACGCCGGGCGCGCTGGCGATCGCGCTGTACGCTTGATTGAGGCCACCGGATCCGGCAAGCGTCGCGGACGCCTTCTGTGCGGCCGCATTGATCGAGTACACATCGCTGGTCGTTCCTGGCCGGACGAGCGACGCTGTGGCTCTCGTGGACACCGTCGCGAGCGTGCGAACTTTTTGCTGGAGGTTCAACGTGACGCTGCGCGACTGATCGGAGATGACCGTGACGCCTTGCAGGGTCGCGATATCATATCCGTCCTTGCTCGCGGTCACGGTGTACGTATCGGGATTGAGCGATATGAAGCTGAAGAATCCGCTCGTGTCGGTCACGACCGTTTCGGACTGAGACGGCGATGAGGCCGAGATCTTCACGGCCGCGATGGGCGCACCCGACGCGACGTCGACCGCTCTGCCGCGCAGCGTTCCCGTTGTGCCGGCGCCCGCGGGTGCGGACGGTACGGCGATCAACGCGCACAACGCAATGGCGATGACCAAGCGTTTATACAACACGAGCAATCCCCCCGGCAAGCGTTAAGGCGGAGTATGGTTCTGAGTGTACGCGCATCGGGTCCCTTCGCCTATGTTCGGCCGCGACAAATTTCAGGCTAGTTGTTATGGAGAAAGTCTAAGATTCTGGTCGCAAGCTGGAAGCGAAATCGGATCTCTGAATCGTCGAGCTTGATTTTCAAAATCTCGACGGCGCGGTTGAGCCGGTAGCGAAGGGTGTTCGGATGGATGCCGAGCGTCTCGGCCGTTTGGCGGAAATTGAATCCGGTGCGCGCGTAGGTCAGTAGGACCCGTTTGAGCATCTCTCCGTTTTTGTGGACCTGCAGCGGTCCGAAGAGATCGTCGATGAACGCAGTCCGAGCGCCGGCATCACCCATGAGCACGCGCGGAACAAGCGCATCTTCGAAGCGCCGGATATTGGAAGCGTCGCGGTAGCTGAGCAGCGATTGCGCTTCCCGGTAGCTGCGCCGCGCGCCTTGCGCGCCCGTGTAGGCTCTGCCGAGCACGACCGTGATAGACTCGTCGCCGAGCGCGCGCCACGTGGCCGTGATGTCGACGCCGTCGGGCAGCAGGAAGGCGACGTAGTTGAGCGAGGTGGTCAAAAGCGGCCGGTGCCTGCCCGTCTGCAGCCGGTGCCGCAGCGCGCTCGCCGCCCGCTCGCGCCGCAGAAAACCTTCGCGCGTGAGCGGCAAGGGTTCGGGTATGACGGCGATGCCGATGCGGTGGAGGCCGCCCGGGTCGAATCCGAGCAGGCGCGCCCGCTCCACTGCCTGCGCGTCGTCTTCCTCCGCCTCCAGCAACGAGAGAAACGACGCATAGCCGAGCCGCGATTCCATACTGGAAAGTTCGCGCTGGTGCGCGACGTGGAGTGCGGCGACGAGCGCCGCATGTTCGGCCGCCCGGTTATCGAGCTCCGACAGTTTGACCTCGCCTTCGATGATCCAGACGAGACCGACGAGCTCGTCGCCCAACCGGATCGGGCAGACCACGCGCGCGCTCAGACCGATGTCCGGCATCGCCGGGATCCGCATCGGCCCTGCGCTTGCGAGAACGCCGGCGAGCAGTCCGGTGCGCTCCATCGTCTCCTGCATGATCGCCGGACTCTGCGCGCGCTCAAGCGTCTCGCGGCGCACGGGGTCGTCCTCGGTGCCATGCTCGTAAAATGCGAGCAGTTTTCCGGTCGGGTCTTCGAAGGTCACCGAGCGGTTGATCAGTTCACCGAGCGACCGCGCGAGATCATCGAGGTTGGTGCCGCTCGCCGCGCCCCGGGTGAGCGCCCGGTGGATCTCTTCGGAGCGTTCCAGCAACGTGTACTGTTCCGCGATGATCGCACGATGCAACTCTTCCGTTATCTGCGCGAACGGCACGTCGAAGGGGATTTCGAGCAACGGCAATCCGCGGCGGTCGGCTTCATCGCGCGCCGCGTCGGTGAAATGCTCGAGGTAGCGGGGGACCGCCAGCGCCATCGCGGCCAGGCCGCGATCAGTCAGGGTGCGGATCTGCGATCGTTGCGCGGCCTCATTGGGAGGCCACGCGAATCCGGTGGTAAGGAGCAATTGGCCGGGCCGGACCCAAGGGGCCGGCTCGGGCATGTCGATGACGTGGGCCCAGCGGACGTCCCGGTCGAGCCCGGACTCCCCGGCGACAACACGCGCGGACCGCATCGA